>CAJTRW010000008.1:18486-21990 GCA_910578765.1 uncultured Christensenella sp. | reverse complement strand
TATAAAAAAAAGCTTTCCGTTAAGGAAAGCTTTTTTTATAATAGTTAGCTGTACGACACCTTACTTTGTCATACCGAGACATGCATTACTTTGTCATTCTGAGGCTTGCCGAAGAATCTTTCTTTTTCACATGCTGTGCTGCATTTTACTTAATTAAATATAAAACGCGCGGAACGCTTAAAGCGTTCCGCGCGATGATTTTTATCCGACAAACCGAAATTTCGTTCGAATATTTTATAAGTTTTACTATGAATTACTCAACTTATTTTTTTGCTTTTGCCGCGGGCTTTTTTGCCGCGGGCTTCTTAGCTTCGGTTTTTGCCGCAGGCTTTTTTGCCGTAGCCTTTTTTGCCGCAGGCTTTGCTTCCGCTGTTTTTACCTCTGCGGGGGCATTGGCTTTTTTAAATTTTATAGCAGCCTGCGCAGCCGCAAGACGGGCAATGGGAACGCGGTAAGGCGAGCAGGAAACATAGTCAAGTCCGATTTTATGACAGAACTCTATTGACGAAGGGTCTCCGCCGTGTTCGCCGCAAATACCGCAGTGAAGCGACTTTCTTGCGCCCTTGCCAAGCGTTACGGCAGTTTCCATAAGCTTACCTACGCCTGTAGTGTCAAGACGGGCGAACGGGTCGCTTTCGTAAATTTTGTTTGCATAGTACGAAGGCAGGAATTTGCCCGCGTCGTCACGGCTGAAACCGAAAGTCATCTGCGTTAAATCGTTGGTACCGAAGCAGAAGAATTCAGCTTCGTTTGCAATTTCGTCCGCGGTAAGCGCCGCACGGGGAATTTCTATCATGGTGCCGACTTCGTATTTAAGCTGAACGCCCGCGTCCGCGATAACCTTGTCGGCGGTTTCAACCACAACCTTTTTAACGTAAGCAAGCTCTTTAACTTCGCCTACCAAAGGAATCATAATTTCGGGCTTAACGTTCCAGTCGGGGTGCTTTTTCCAGACGTTGATTGCAGCCTTAATTACGGCTTTCGTCTGCATAACGGCTATTTCGGGATAAGTGACCGTAAGACGGCAGCCGCGGTGACCCATCATGGGGTTAAACTCGTGAAGACTTGCTATAATTTGCTCTATTTGCAGAACCTTTTTATGCTGCGTCTTTGCAAGCGCTTTAATATCGTGCTTGTCTGTGGGCACAAACTCGTGAAGGGGCGGGTCGAGGAAACGGATTGTTACGGGCTGACCCTCCAACGCTTCCATAAGACCTTCAAAATCCTTTTGCTGCATAGGCTCTATTTTAGCGAGCGCCGCTTCCCTTTCCTCTACGGTGTCGGAACAAATCATCTCCCTGAAAGCACCTATTCTTGCGGGGTCGAAGAACATATGCTCCGTACGGCAAAGACCTATGCCCTGCGCGCCGAACGCAGCCGCCTGTTTTGCGTCCGCGGGGGTGTCGGCGTTTGTTCTCACGCCCAAAGTCTTATATTTGTCCGCAAGCGCCATAATTCTGCCGAAGTAACCCGAGTTGGGGTCTGCGGGAACCGTCGGAATAAGGCAGTCGTAAATTTTGCCGGTAGAACCGTCAAGAGAAATTCCGTCGCCTTCCTTAAATACTTTGCCGGCGAGAGTAAAACGCTTTTTCTCCTCTTCCATCTTTATGTCGCCGCAACCGGAAACGCAGCACGTTCCCATGCCGCGCGCAACTACCGCCGCGTGCGAGGTCTGTCCGCCGCGCACGGTAAGGATACCCTGCGCGTACTTCATACCCTCGATATCCTCGGGAGAAGTTTCAAGACGGACCAAAACAACCTTTTTGCCCTTCTTACCTTCCGTAACAGCGTCCTCTGCAGTGAAAACAATTTGTCCTGCCGCCGCACCGGGGGAAGCCGCAATACCCTTACCTACTACGTTTGACTTGTCAGCCGCTTCAAGCGCCTTGTGGTCAAACTGGGGATGTAAAAGCATATCGAGAGATTTAGCGTCAATCTGCATTAACGCCTCTTCCTCGGTAATCATTTTTTCGTCGATCAAATCGCATGCGATTTTAATAGCCGCAGCCGCGGTACGCTTACCGTTACGGGTCTGCAACATATAAAGTTTTTCGTTCTCGACCGTAAACTCCATATCCTGCATGTCGCGGTAGTGCTTTTCGAGAATTTCGCACACTTTAAGGAACTGCTCGTATACTTCGGGGAAAATCTCCGCCATCTTGGCAATGGGCATAGGCGTACGGACGCCGGCAACCACGTCTTCACCCTGGGCGTTGGTCAAAAATTCGCCCATAAGTCCCTTTTCGCCGGTAGCGGGGTTACGCGTGAACGCAACGCCCGTGCCGCAGTTGTCGCCCATGTTGCCGAACGCCATCATCTGTACGTTTACTGCGGTACCCCAGGAATAGGGAATGTCGTGGTCCATGCGATAGATGTTTGCACGGGGGTTGTCCCAGGAACGGAACACGGCTTTGACCGCCTCGAACAGCTGTTCCTTGGGGTCGTCGGGGAAATCTTTGCCAAGCTGTTTTTTATACTCTGCCTTGAACTGGTTTGCAAGAGTTTTAAGGTCGTCCGCGTCAAGCTCTACGTCAAGCTGAACGCCCTTCTTTGCCTTCATTTCGTCGATAAGCTTTTCGAAATATTTTTTACCGACTTCCATAACGACGTCGGAGAACATCTGTATGAAACGCCTGTAACAGTCCCAAGCCCAACGGGGATTGCCGGATTTTGCGGCTATGGTATTTACAACGTCCTCGTTCAGACCGAGGTTTAAAATAGTGTCCATCATGCCGGGCATGGAAGCTCTCGCGCCGGAACGGACGGAAACAAGCAGAGGATTTTCCTTATCTCCGAACTTCTTGCCGCACGCTTTCTCCATTTTGTCGATATACGTCATTATTTCTTTCTGAATACCGTCGTTGATTTTGCGGCCGTCTTCGTAGTACTGCGTGCAGGCTTCCGTGGAAATTGTGAAGCCCTGAGGTACGGGAAGACCGATTTTGGTCATTTCCGCAAGATTTGCGCCTTTGCCGCCCAACAGCTCGCGCATGGTCGCGTCGCCTTCGGTAAAGAGATAGCAATATTTCTTTGCCATGTAAAAATTCCTCCAAAGTTTATTAAATATTTTTTTATCTATATCATTGTAATATATTAAACGTATTTAAGCAAGCGTTTGTCAGTTTTTTCGCAAAAAATTATGCGCGGGAGAAACCTTGCCCGCAATGCGGTTTGTACTGTTTTTTCAGTAAATATCCGAAATACCCAGGAAATAATCCGCCGAAATGTTAAACGCTGCCGCCATGGCGCGCAAATTATCGTAACCCGGCTTGGCTTTGCCTTTAAGCCACTCGCTGACCTGACTGGGACGTATACCTATCCTTCTTGCAAAGTCCGAACGGGATAAATTATTCTCTTTTAAAAAATCGTTTAAAATAACCGTGAAATTATTGTCCATACGATATATTTTATAGAATATTCTATAAAATACTTGACTTAACGAATTTTCTACATTATAATACGGGCATACCACCCACACATACCCGATATGCGGCGGGGGGGGGG
>CAJTRW010000008.1:0-18476 GCA_910578765.1 uncultured Christensenella sp. | reverse complement strand
CCTTTTATTGGCGCTTAAAAATCTTTTACTATTGTTGAACGAAGAAATCAAATAATTCTTATGTATTCCGACAGGCTTCTAAAGGCGAAATTGAGTTTGTAGGAAAAATACTCCCGCAAAAGCCTTAAAGCGCGTTTTTCGCCGTCGACGGAGATAAGCTGCTGCCGATAGCTTTTGCCGGAAAGCTTTCTTATCACATTATACGTCGTGCCGCTGGCGCCAGAACCAGTGCCGCACCCGCAACAGGTAAACGCGCCAGTATCCATATCGAATTTAAGCCGTTCCTCGTCTTCGAGCGGCGCGCCGCAAATCAGACAGCCGTCCGCACGCACGCCGTAGCCCGACTGTTGCAGGGCGGAAAGCAGAAAGCTTATTAAAGCCTCGCTTTCGTTAGCGCCGCACATTTCGGAAAGCGCTTTCACCGCCGCATAGAATATACCGCGGCACTCGTCCCCCTCGTAGGTGAGAGCCATAGCCGCTTCGGAAACGGCCGACGCGGCGTAAAATTTGTTTACGTCCGTACGCAAATCGTAAAAGCTTTCGTTTTCCGAAGCGTTTATTACGGTATACTTACCGCCGCGCACGGCAAGCACGTATTCCGCAAAGCAAAAGGGCTGCGCAGCGAATTTCAGCCTTGCAGCCGCCTTTTTTACCCCTCTTATCCCTGCGGAAATTTTACCGCGCTCCGCCGATAACAGGGTAAGAATTTTATCGTTTTCGTTATAGTCGACAGCCCTTAGCATAAGGGCGTTTACTACAGTTTCCATAGTTTATTTTCTGCCGTCGAGTTGTTTGTACAGCATGTAATAGCTGACGTTGCCAGTCTTTTCAAACATCTTCCAGGCAAGCTCCGCCGCGTCCCTGTCTTTTCCGTTCATATAATTCTCCTTACAAAAAGACTGTGCAAAATTAAGGATAATTATTTATGAAATTTTTTATCTGCGTATTTTATTAATTGTCAGACGTCGTAACCGAAGTCCTTTAAAAGATTGGGGCGGTTGCGCCAGTCCTCCTTGACCTTTACGTAAACGGTTAAAAACACTTTTGCGCTTAACAGCTTTTCCATATCCTTGCGGGCAAAGGAGGAAACCTCTTTAAGCGCCGCGCCCTGCTTGCCTATAAGTATGCTTTTATGATTGGACTTTTCGCAGACGATATCCAGATTTATCTCGTAAGTGCCGTTCGGACGGCGGTCGAATACGTTTACCGCGACGGCTATTCCGTGGGGAATTTCCTTATCGAATTTCAGAAGAATTTTTTCGCGCATTATTTCCGAAACCATGTATCTTGCGCTTTTATCGGTAACAATATCCTCGGTTATGACCTTATCGCCCTCCGGCATTTTATCGGCAAGATAAGCCTCTAGCTTGGCGCAGTTGGTGTATTTACGCGCAGACACGGGCAGAATATCGCAGTCCACACCGCTTTCGTACAGCGTTTTCACGTCCTCCAAAATGCGTTCCTTGGGCATTATGTCTATTTTCGTATATGCAACCGCCATGGGAATGTTGCCCGAAAGATACTTCTTAATCAGTGAAATGTCGCTTTGCGTCACACCAGCGTGACCGTCGTGCACGTACAGAATAAAGTCCGTATCCTTTGCCGCGGTTTCCGCGGTTTTCATCATTGTATCGGAAAGCTTTGTGGACGATTTATAAATACCGGGCGTGTCCACAAACACAAGCTGGTATTCCGGCTTTGTCAAAACGCCCATTACAGCGTCGCGCGTGGTTTGGGGCTTGGGGGAAACGATTGAAACCTTTTCGCCTACAAGCACGTTTATAAGCGTGCTTTTGCCTGCGTTTGCTTTGCCTATTACTCCTATAAATCCGCTTTTCATGACGTTACCTTTCAAGTCCGAGTTTCGAAAGAATTTTTTCTTCCGCGGCGCGCATTGACGCTTTGTCTTTGTCCGTCATATGGTCGTAGCCGAGAAGATGCAAAATTCCGTGTACGGCAAGATAACAGATTTCTCTGTCGGCGCCGTGTCCGTACTCCTCCGCCTGTTCCTCCGCGCGCTTTAAACAAATAGCTATACTGCCTATAAACAGGTTGCCCTGCTCGTCGCAGTCAAAGGGGAAATTTTTCTTTTCGATACGCCTGCCGAAAATGCCGTCAAGCGCGGGAAAGCTTAAAACGTCGGTTACAGCGTCCACACCCCTTAGCTCGCGGTTAAGACGGCGGATTTCTTCTTCGTCGACGCAAACGATTTCCGCCGAAAGGTCGCAGTCGCCGTCTATCTCTCCGCCGAAGGCGGCGGACAGGGCGGAAAAACGCCCGTCACCGTAAATTATCAAACCGTTCATATCAATTCTTCTTGGAAATAGACAGCTTGGGATATTCCACACGCGAGTGATATACCCCCGTAAGCTGGTTGACTATGGTATTTTTTATTAACGTAAGCTCGCGCATTGTAATGTTGCAGTCGTCGAACTGCTCCATGTCCAGTCTTTCGTTGATAAGATTTCTGACAAGCGATTCGACGTTGGCGGGCGAGCGGTCGCGCAGGGAACGCACGGCGGCTTCGGACGAGTCGGCAATCATAATTATCGCCGCAATCTTACTGGCAGGCTTGGGTCCGCGGTAGGAATAGTTGCTCATATTGAGTCCGCCGTCGCTCATTTTAAGCGCCTTGACGTAGAAATATTTTATGGGCATAGTGCCGTGGTGCTGTAACGCCACGTCCGCAAAAAACTCGGGCAGACGGTATTTTTTTATCAGCTTCGCGCCGTCGCGGGAGTGATTGCGTATTATGTCGACGGAAAGCTCGGGCGTAAGCTCGTTATGGAAATTGTAATCCGTCTGGTTTTCCGCAAACATTTCCGGACCTTTGAGTTTGCCTATATCGTGATAGAACGCCGCCGCGCGAGCCAGCTCCGAATTTTCACCTATCTCGCGTGCGCAGGCTTCCACAAGCTGCGCAACAACTACCGAGTGGTTATATGTGCCGGGGGCGTTTTCCTTTAATTTTTTGATAAGCTTTGCGTCGTCGCTTGTAAGCTCCCTGAGTCTGAAAGGCGTAAGCTCGGAAAACATACCCTCGAACGCGGGAACGAGCGACATGAAAAGAAGCACGGACAGCGTACAGTCGAACACCGCCCAACCCACAAGCAAAAACGCATATTTCCAAGTTATGACGGCCTCCGACGGGAGCTGCATTATAACGTTTATGAAAATAGTCGGGATACAGAGAATGACGCCGATAACCACACAGCCGAGACGGGTTTTAACCTTGTCCATCAAAAACACCGCAAGTATTCCGCCGCAGAACGTGGTCAGAAGGCTTGCAAAGCTTTCTATCGGCGCTATGCCGCCCGTGATAAGTCCGCCTATATTGTCGCTGCTGTTTAAGTACCTGTTAAAAATGAAAGTGAGAAGACCGAAAGTCGTGTTGACCAAAATAGCGTCCCTGCGGCGCAGAAACAACGCCGTCATAAGCGCGATAAATAAGAGAGGTCTTGCCGTGCCGCTTACGTATTTCCCGACAAAAAAGCATATTATAAACGATAATACGAGCATCAGGTAAATTTCTATTATTTTTCTGGAATTCGCCAGGACGCTCTTGTTTTCAAAATAGAAGTACACATAAAGCATGGCGGACAGAGTGATTACCGATACCGCCGCGGTTATGATATTTTTCGAATACTCTTTTATGAAAGATATAATTTCGCCGTTTACACTGAAAAATATTAAGCAACACATTGTCAGCGCGAGTATTGCCGTACACAGCGCGAACACGAGTATGCTTGTCAACAGCTCTCTTTCAGTCAGTTTGGTTTTCAACCCCGTTCCTCCTGTCGCCGTCCCTTTCGTAAGCCCTGACTATGCGCATAACCAGAGGATTACGGACGACGTCTTTATCCGTAAGGTAAACTATTTCAATCCCTTCCACTTCTTTTAAAACCTCCGCGGCGTGCGGAAGACCGCTCGACTTCCCCGCGGGAAGGTCTATCTGCGTTACGTCGCCGGTGACGACCATTTTACTGCCGTCGCCGAGACGCGTAAGAAACATTTTCATTTGCTCGCGCGTGGTATTCTGCGCTTCGTCCAAAATTACGAAAGCGTTTGAAAGAGTTCTGCCGCGCATGTATGCAAGCGGCGCTATCTCTATCGAACCGCGCTCCATAAGCTTTGTGTAGGTTTCCAAGCCCAGCATTTCCTGCAAGGCGTCGTACAGCGGACGCAGATACGGGTCAACCTTGGTCTGCAAATCGCCGGGCAGAAAGCCCAGCTTTTCACCCGCCTCCACCGCGGGTCGCGTAAGAATTATTTTGTCGACCTGCTTTTGCTTCATTGCCTGTACGGCAAGGCAAACGGCAAGATATGTTTTGCCGGTACCCGCCGGACCTATACCGAAGGTTACCGTCTTGCTTTTAATTGCGTCGACGTACCTTTTCTGCCCGACGGTCTTGCACTTTATCGGCTTGCCCTTAACGGTTATCGCAACCGTGTCGGAGGAAAGCTTGGTTATGTCCTGCGCTTTGCCTTCAAGCGACAGCTCTATGCAGTAAGCAACCCTGCCCTTGTCGACCGTCTCGCCGTTTTCGGCAAGAATTAAAAGACTTTCCACGACCGACTCCGCCTGAAGGACCTTTTCTTCCGCGCCCTCGATTATAATCGCAGCGCCCTCGACGCGTATGAGAACGCCCAGCTCGTGCATAATGAGATTTGCGTTTTCGTCAAACGTACCAAGGATTTTTTGCAGCCTGTCCGCGCTGCCTGCGTCAATTTTTTTAACTGTTTTTTTCATAAAATTTATTCCATATTGATACTTAACTTATAAAGATAAGTAAACTCCACGGTATAAACAACGCCCTCGTCCGCCGCGCGCACCGTATGGCTGCGCGTGACAATTTTTTCGGCGTCGATATTTACGGAAGCGTACGCGGCTTTAAGATTTTCGTCCGACTCGCACGGGGCGAGATACTCTACCGTACCGCTACACTCCAACTCCGCAAAGCCCGCGGCAAGACAGTCGATTTTTTCTTCCCCCGCAAGGGTGTACGCCGCGATAAGCGTATCGCCCGCATTGACCCTGTCGCCGACGGAAACCGCCGCCGTGCCGCAGACGGCTACTATTCTTTTCACGGCGCCGCTTCTGTCCGCAATCAAAGGCGTACGGCGCGCGGACTGAGAATATTGACCGTCGACCTGAACGTCAACCTTTAAAACACTTCCGCGTTTTTTGATGTTGCAGAACGTGACGGACGGCAGGGCAAGTATTTTGCCCGTAGCCATCGGAAGGTCGAAATTTCTGTAAAGCTTAAATTCCTTTACGCCCGACTCGTATATAATACGCTTAACCTCGTTGGAAAGGTAACTTCCGCTTCCGCTTACGGAAATTTTGAAAATAAACGAATTCGAAAAAGCCGCCGCCGCGGCAAAAATTACCGCACCCACGGCAAGACCGATACGGTTTAAAAGCGTTTTGGCAACGCGTGCACGCCTACCGAGTCCGTCTACTTTGATATTATAACACGGCTTGGAAAAAATTGCAAAAACTTTTTTGACATGTTTGTCTTTTACGGAAAATATAAAGCGCGTACCCTGCCTTTTACAGTCGTATATGCCTATTTCCGCCTTTTTAAGTTTTTTTACGGCGGTTTCCGCAGAGGAAATTACGCTTATTCGGGTTAACTCAGTCAATTTTTACCCCCGAAATTTCGCCCTTTATAAGCAAGTCTTCCTCAAAATACTTTCCCAATGTAAGGTTTGCCCCCTCTATGGTAATTTTATTCTTTTTCAGTGCGAGAACTATTTTTTCCGCGGAATATTCGACGACTCCCTTTACGCTGCGGAAATATCCACCGAACCCGGGAACGACGGAAAACGATTTAAGCGTATCGGCGCCCAGCTCCGATAAAATTTGGTCGAGAAGTTTCATATAATATTGTATGTATTTGAAAATTGGGGTATGCTTTGTTCAACGCATTGTTATCCCGCCCGCCTCAAACCTTTGAACACGTTAAAAAGCCGCCGCGCATTGTGCGCGGCGGCTTTTGTTTTACTGCTTTACAGCCGTTTTCATTATTTGTTGTATACAAATTTGAAGGTCAGGTTTCCGGTAACGGGCAGATGGTCCGCAACCGAATTCCAGTTTGCGTCCGTACAGGAAACAGTCAACTCTCTGGTATTATTGCTGCCCGTTAAACTGTTTTTGGTTTTTATCCTGATTTCGCCTACAAGCGCATTTGCGCTGTCGGACTCCGTCATTATGTTATAAACCTTCTTATCGCCCTGTATATCCTTCGTATAAACAACTTCTCCTTCGAGAACTTTTACAGAATACGACGACTGCTGTGTACCGTTTATTATAATTTCTTTCGACGTGCCGAATCCGGATACATTGGTTTCCGCGTTTACGGTCAAGGTATAGTATACTCTGCCGTACAGAACGGTGCAACTTGTATTAAGCACGTTCGCTTCAGCCGTAAGCGCCGAATCGGTATACCACTTATAGAAGCTGTTTGCCTTGGAAGCGTCCACCCTTACGCCCGAAATATCCGCATTGGGGTTTGTGCCTTCCGCGTATGCGGCGGTATCCGCCGAAAGTTTTCCGTCGCCGTTGTACGCCCATACAGCATAATAAATACTGGATTTAACCGTATCGGAATTAAACGTCGACCCTGTGAAAGTAAGGCTTCCGCCGTATTCGTACGCCCAACCGAGGAAGATATATCCGTCGGCGACAGGCGCCTCTATCGTGCAGTCGGCTTCCGTCACGTCAACCGATTTAACGTAAACGCCGTTATTAAGCTCGTATCCGCTTACCGCTATGTTGCTTGTAAGCGTTACGGAATTTATGCCCGCATGCTCTAAAACAACGCTTATTTCCACTCCGCCGGACGGCATTGTAAACGTGTATCCGTCCGCGTCTACGGTAACCTGCGCAGACGTCGCGGAAGTAAGGTAGTAATCCACGCTTTCGGGTTTAAGCGCAACGACGCTTCCCGCCAGTGCGTACGCGGTTCCGTTGAACGTAGCAACGAAATCGCCGCTTGCGTATGCGCTTACGCCGGAATCCGACGAAACGGTTACGGAATACCAATATGCCTCCGCCTCTGTTATGTGGACGGTTACGGTGTTGATTTTGCCGTTGGGGGTATATCCGTTTGTTACAGCTACGTTATAAGCGTTGATATATCCTTCGGGGGCGGTCTTTGCGTTCAGCTCCGCAAAAATCTGTGCGGTAATCTGTTCGACTGTCAAAGAACCGGTCTGTATACCGAATATATTGAATTGCGCGGCTTCCGCCTGACTGCCGGTCTTTTCGGTAAGCACGAACGACCATGTGCCTTTTGCATGCAATTCGCCGCCGCCGCTGCGACCGATATAGCATCCGCCGTCCCTGAAATAAGTCCAATCGTTTCCGGCGTCCGCCGTAACTTCGTTATAATACACCTTCAATTGCGTGGTTTTGCCGCCGTTCGACTCGGAACATCCGTAGAATACCGTATTTTTATCGGTACCCGCAAAGTGTACTCTGTCCGCGGTAAATACCGCCGTCTTTATTCCGTAGTTATCGAGGAACGCGCGCGAACCTACGCTTGTAATATTTTCGGGTGCGACTACGTTTTTGACGTTGGAGTTAGCGAAAGCTTCCGCAGCTATGCCGGTTACGGGATAGCCGTCTATCTCGTTTTCGAGAATTAGCCAGCTGTTATCCTGCGTATAAGGCGCCAACTTATCGGCGTCGAAGCCCGTTACGGTGTAGAATCCCGCAGAATCCATAGTGTACTTTACGCCGTTTTCCGCAACGTACTCCGCAAGTACGTATTTAGCGTATACGTCCGTAAGTCCGGCGTAATAGTTTTCAACCTTTGTCGTGTAGTTTTCGTCGGTGAACCAGCCTGCAAACGTATAGTCGCCGAAGTCCGAAGGATATTCGGGCAAAGCGCCGCCCATTGTCATGGCGCCGACTATCGTGCCGAGACCGTTTCTGTCTATATGGAAGTTAACGGGGTAAGCGTTTACCGTCGCTACGTAGACGGCGACGTCGCTTTCTATAAGCAACGCATTGCCGAGCGGGTTACCGCCTTCGTCTGTGTAACCGTAAACCGAGGTTTTACCCTCGTCGGCCCAGTCGGGCGCAAACACGTTTGTTAAGTAAACGGTAGAGCCGTAACCTATATTTTCAAGCGTGTAGACAACTTCTCCTCCGCTTATTACCGTCAGAGTGTGAGGCTCTAACGCCATACTGCAAAGATAGGAATTATCCTCCGAGTTGTAGCAGCCGAATATCGGGGTGCGGTGCTCCTGCGTTTCGGTGAACGCATGGTTGAAATCAACGTTATTTTCCGTCACTACGGTATTGAAATAGTCGGGAACCGCCGCCGATTTATCTGTCGTAAGTCCGTTAAGGTCAACCGTCAGCATGAGGTTGGAGCCTATCGAAGCGTAAGCCTTCAAGCCGGTCAGACCACCCTGCGCGTTGTCGCGGAGAAGCGCCGCTTTAAGCGAGCTTATCGTGCCTATGAATTCGGGATTTATGTCGAATGCGTAATAATTGTCCGCACTTCCGAGGCCCAGCTTATCGAGAACGTCCGAGCCGCTGCCGTTGAAGTCCGCGGTGTAGCCGCCGCTGTTGACTATAATGGCGTTGACGTAAGCCGCAAGGTCTACAAATATATCCTTCTTATCCTTTTCCGCTTCCGCAAGCTGACTGTACAGATAATAATTTTTAGGCTTTGTAAGTCCGGTCTGTATATTGAGTTTAACGTTGTCGGCGATAAGATTCCATGCGGTACTGTTTGTGCCGAGTAACCAGCGTATAGGCGAATTTTCCTTATCCAACAGGTTATCGAGCAGGTATTCGATAGTCATAACCTTATATATGGGCGTCGTGTCCGTATTTCTGCCCATAGTAACGTAACCGTTGGAATAGGTGACGCTTATGCCCATTTGTTTGGAAACTTCCACGAAGCCGAGAGCTTTCGACGACTGCAAATCGCCCTTTACGGACAGGTAGAATTTACCGTTTCCGTCAAGTCCCGCCGTAAGCTGAACGTTGTCGATATCTATATTGACGCTGATGACCGAGTAAGCGATATCTATATCTATATGCCCGCTTGCAAAGGTGTACAGCGTGTTGAGCTTACCGTCCGTGAACGCGGTTTTAGCGACGTCGGAAACAAGCTGGGACATAAAGCTTATATCGGTATAGCCGTTCTTCCAGTTTTCGTCGTAGACGCGTCTTTCTGCGGGAACCGCGGAAAGCGTTAACCAGCTTGCCTTTGCGCCCTCCGTCTTGACGGAAGCTTCTATCGAATGAGTTTCGGGATTAATTCCAATAGTAACCGTACCTATTTCGGGAGCGGCTATGCCCAACATGCCGAGAACGTAATCGGGATTGACAGTTAAGGTATTCACTCCGTCTACTTTCGAGAAGTTGACCGCCTTTGAGAAGTCGAGCGTAAGTATTTTGGAAATTACGTCCGTCAAAGAGGATTTTGTTTCAACCGCCTTTGCCGCAGATTTTACGTCCGCCGCAGTATCGCCGTTGCCCTTACCCGTTATTACGGAAAGCAGGTCCGTGTCGGTAATCAACTGAATTACCTGTTCCACTGCGGAATAAATATCGTGTACGTCCGCCCTGACTTTTATATTGGTCAGAGTGATATTTGCGATTTTGCGAAGCTCTATGAAGATATATTCGTCCGCATAGCGCACGTTCGCGCTGACGGGTGTTCCGTTTATATCGAGTTCTATATCGGCTTCGACAAGCTTGTTTTTGGAAATTTGTCCGTCGACAATGCCGTGCGTGTAGTAAAGATTTGCATTAACCTTAATGCCCGCAAGCGCCTGTATACTGCTGTCCGAGCCGTTAAGCGCAAGGCTGACTGTATAAGTGTCCGTGCCGAGCACGTTCTGCACGGTCAGATCTTCGATAACCGCAAACAGATAATTGTAAACAATTTCGGTAAACGCGTCGCCGGCGACGTCGGTCGATGCGAAAATGATGTCAGCGCCGTCGTACGTCCAGTCTACGGCAAGGTTGCCTTTGCCTGCGGTAACCTTGGCGTTTGCGTACGCTATTTCCGTACCGTCGTTATTGTTTGCAGTAAAGTCAATCCACAAATTATTATCCACGCCGAGCGCGAGAGAGCCGTTTACCGCATGCTTAATAAGCATAGATTCAAGCTTTTCGCCGTTGTCGCCGTATGTAAGTTCTACCGTAAGGTTACCGATAAAATCGAGAACGGTTTTAAGCACGGTTTGAACGTTTTCGCTTTGCAGAATATTTTCCACTGCGCCGGTTATACCGGAAACGTTACTAAGCGAAGCCGAGTAAAGATTAACCGCTTCGGCGACGGTCGTATCCGTCTGTTTGTCTCCGCCGAGCAAAGGCGCAAGCGCATTCTTTATTTCGTTTATTACGTCTTTAAGACCGTCCACGTCGGAGCGGTAAATTTTAAGACCGAGTCCGTTCACCGAAAGAAGCGCAACGGGCTGCTCGGGCGAGAGGCTTCCGTCCGAAGCCGTTTCGTCGTAAAGGAACTTGACAGAAACCTTATCCTTTGCCGCCGCGCTGGTGCCGTCCGCAACGTACATTTCCAAATCGAGTGCGACGCGCTTCTTTTCGCCCCAAACGGCTTCACCGTTGCCCTTTATTGCAAGCGTTACGCCGTCCGCGGTGATTCTCGCGTCAACGTCGAACGCTACGTCTTTCGCGGCAATAATTTTATTCACTTCGACTACGGCGGATTTGACAAGTTCGATAAATACGTTTACGTCCGTATAAAGGCTTTCGTCGGGAACCGTCAAAGTTGCGTCCGAACCGGTTACGCCCACTTCCAAACCGAGCGCCGCAAGTCCGAGAGATAAGGTCGCGCGGTCGGCGCCGTCTTTGCCGAGCGCAAGCGCCGCGTTGCCGAATTTTACGTTATCGAAATTTATACCGAGTCCGCCCAGAATCTCGTCGACGCTGACGGAAACGCGTATTTCGGAATTAGCCGCGTAAATTTCACCGAACACTTTCGAGAAATCGAGATTGAGCACTTTATTTATAATTACAGCCAACCGGTTTTCCGTCTGTGCGTCGATTGCGTTTACGGAAGGGGTAGCCGTGCCGTCCGACTGACCGTTAATGACCGCAACAAGGTCCTTAACCGCGTCTATCGTGGAATTAATGTTGCAAAGGATACGCGCGCCGACGGGTTTGCCGTTGACCTCGTTTAACGTAAGATAAACCGTTCCGTAACTGCCGGAATGAATATTTACGTTATAATAAGCGGAAATCTTTGCGGAAGCTTCGCCGAGAGCGACGGAAAGGTCGACCTTCGCCGCCGTATCGCTGCCGAGTTCCACGTAAGAGTCTACGTCGATTTTCAGACCGGAAAGCATGTTTATAACGCCTTCCTTGGTGCCGTCTATGCCGAAGCTTACTTTAAGCGTGTTGCTGTTAAGCAAATTGTAAACGTTGTTGGCGTAATCTACCAGGTCGACAGCCGTCTGTGATTTGTCGCGCGTGATAACCGCCGCGCCTGAGTTATCGGGCGAGAGCGCCGCGTTTAAGCTTATACCCGTATTGCTGTATGTAATGCCGCCGAGCGTCGCGCCCGAGAAAGCGAATACGTCGCCCTCCCCGCCCTTCGTCCGGCTGAAATCTATCTTCACGTCCGCGCCGATACCCGTGCCGAGCAGATTGTCCGTTACAAGTGAAATTCTTGCCGAGGTTTCGGTAACTTCTTTTTTCAACGCCGAAAGAAGTCCGGCAAGCGGGTCGTCGTCCTCACCGTCCGCCGCGGGGGAATACGCCGCCGTCGCGACAACGGGTTTTTCAAAGCGCTTAGCCCAGTCCTTGAACTGGTCGATAACCGTGCCTATTGCGCCTATGTTCGCCGTCAGGGCGAAGTCCGTACTGTAATAAGCGTCGATTTCTCCGCCGGCGAACTGAATAAACAAATCCTGTTTGCCGGTGCCCGCTTTGCCGAGCGCGACGCGCACGTCAAGCGAGTTGAGAACGTCTTTAAGGTCGGTGATACGGGCGAAAATTTTACCGTCGTAAGCCGTGCCGCCCAAAGTGAGCGAAATGTTAAACTGCTGACCCTGCTCCGTAAGGACGTTGGAAAAGCCGCCCGCGAGAATGTCCGTCAAGTCCGGTTCCTTTTCTTCGGGTTTATCGTCTCCGCCGACGACCTTATTGTCGAGGTGCTCTTTGTAGTAATTTTCCAGATAGGAATAATGTTCCTCGTCTATGGCGTCAGCACCGTAAGTGTAAGTAGCCGTAGTTTTGGAAGTAGTGTCCGTCTCTATACCGCCCATTGCGGAGGGCGCGATTTTCGTCTTTTCCTCGCAATAGCTTTCGAGTATCTGCCACTGCGCGTCGAATTTGAAGGTTATTACTATACTTTTATACTGGGGATAGCCTTTAAGACTGGCCCTGGTTTTAAGCCCGTACTGATACCAGCACGCCGCCTCGTTTTTGAGATAAAATTTTTGGGTGTATGTGCCGTCGCCGTTATCGACGACTTCGTCGGCGTTCTTTATAGTGTTTTCGTTTATAACGTAAACGGAAATTTCGTTGGGGAATTCGCCGTATTTATAAAGATAAGCCTTTTTGTCGTAATAGGTAGGGGCCTTTGTATCCCAGTTTGCCGTCGTGGCGGTTGTATTTTTCCCGGGCTTCGCGCCGCCGCGCATATATCCGTCGTTATTGCCGATAAAGCAGCCCTGCGTCGCCGCCTTGGAAAGGGCGGAATACGATAAATCCGAGCTTACGGTTGCGCCGCCGACGTAACCGCTCTCCTTTTCTCCCTTATGGTCCTTCCAGGACTGGGTAATCTGTTCGTAGCCCATAGCCTTGGAGGAGTTGCGGGCATAGGAATGATAATAAGGCTGGTTGTCAAGCGTATACGCCATGTAACCGATATTTTCCAAAGCCGTATGCGCCGTGGGAAGCGAACCGTCGCCCGGTGTTTTCAGGCGGTAAGTCGTTTCGTTTTCGGGCGTGCTTATAGGGGTTTTCTTGGGTTTGCACGCAGAAAGTCCGCACGCCAGACAAACCGTGCAGATTATGGTAAGCAATATAATTGCTGATTTTCTTGCAAATTTATTCATAAAATTTAACCTTTAAACGTTAATTTCCTGTTCAGTATATATTATTTTACTTGGTCTGTCAAACAAAATTAACCTTTTGTAATAAAAAATTATTACATTTGGCAAGAAAAATATACATGATGCGACAGCATTTACCATTAAATTTTCTTTACACTTATATATAATCGGTAAAAAAGGAGACCGCTATGGCTAAAAAGATATATATGACAAGCATAAAGGGCGGCACTGGCGTATCAAGCTGCGCCGCGGGACTGGGCTTTGCGCTTGCCGCCGCGGGAGAAAGAACGCTGATAGCCGACGGCGACGTTTACTACGGCGGGGGTCTTATTGTCGGCGGTTGCGCAAATATGCAGACGTACACCCTTGCGGATTACGAAAGGGGAGCGTGCAGGGCAAAACAGATGCTTGTTCCGCACCCGAAAAACACTAACCTGTCGTTCGTTTCGTCGCTCGGGCTGAAAAATGCCGAGGCGGCGGACAGGGCGCTTGCAGAGCTTGACGGACTTTTCGACTACATACTTTTGGATAAGCTGCCCACCCCCTACTGCGACGAAGCGCTGATTGTGACTGACCCTTATATGCCGTCCGTAAAAAGCGCGGACCGCTGTAAAGCCATTCTGTCCGACGGCGGTATACGGGATATAGGACTTATTGTAAACAAACTGAACGGCGGACAGATTATAAACGGCGAAGTCATGACCGCGCAGGAAATCGCGACGGTTTTGCGCCTGCCGCTGAAAGCCGTGATACCCGAAGATTTTTCAATGCCTCTCGGAAGATGCAGAAAGACCACGCAAAAAGCTTTTGCGCTTGCCGCGGAAGTCGTACGCGCCAGAAGCGCGAATGTGTGCAACGTGGTCAGAAGGTACTTCGGACCGGTCGGATATATTAAACGCAAAGTGAGGGAAACGCTATGACCGAAAACGCTAACAGAATTATATCTTTGGACAGAGACGAAATGTCGGAGCTTGAACGCGAGCTTTTTATAAAAGACTTCAAACGGGTCGCCGACGAATACTTCGAATGCGACGGTAAGACGGATTTGGAAATTACGAGGGTCGACGGAGGCTTTCTCGTCTGCCTGCTGATGACCGCACGCAGGGTCAAATCGGTAAAAAAACCTCTGTAAATACTAAAAACGGCGTCCGCTCTTGCAAGCGGACGCCGTAAATTATTTTCAGGCTTTTATTGCATCGATTACCCTTTCAAGCTCCTCGTCGTCCTTGGTGTGCTGCCACTTTACGTCTTTAACAACCGTGCAACCGTCCTTTTCGGTAAGTCCGACGTCGTGTATGCAGGTTTTTCCGTCGGGCCAGTAAATTTTTGCGGTTGTCAGTTTAAGCGCTTCCCCCGTACTCCGGTTTATGAACGTCGACTGCATTATACCTTTGCCGAAACTCTGCGCCGTTTTTACTTCCTGCTTGTTGCTTTTCAACCAGTCGGTATACTCCGCGGAATAGTCGGAAAGAAAAATATTTTTATATTCCAAAGCGCCGTAGCAGACCATTGCGCCTATCAACGCTTCGGAGGCGCTTGCCGTACCCGAATTTGCCAGTACGTAAATTTTTACGTCCTTTGAAATTCTGCGCGAGGAATCGGAAACCTTTTGGCAGTAATCCGTTTGTGTTTTGCCGTGTTTGTCGCGCGCTATCATGGAAGGCTTTTTTGCCCCGTCTGCGAAGACTCCCGCTATTTTGCTCATTACGTCGACGTAGCCGCCTCCGTTAGTGCGCAAATCCAAAACCAAAGATTTGCAGCCGAGCGCGTTGAACTTGGAAACCAGAGACGAAAACTCCTCCGCCGCGCTTCCGTAAAACTGCGCAAGCCGCATATAACCCGTTCCGTCGGGGAGCGAAGCAATCCTTCTGCCGCTCTCCTCCTTCAAATAGAAGCCGCCCGTCTCCGCGTCGTCGAAAATCCATGCGGACTCGTTTGTGCAAAGATAGGTATAGCTTGCCGTAAACTGACTTTTCGCCACGGTGTAAACCGTTCCGTCAACGGAGTTGAGCGTCATCTCCTCCCCGTCCGCGAAATCTTTTACGTAATCGCCGAAAATTTTTCCGCCGTCGTCGCCCCCGAAAGTTACCGTTTTTCCGTCCGCCACGCCGCTTGCAATCCACTCGCCTGCGCGCATGCCCGCTTCGTCCGCGGGGGAATTGCCCGTTACCGAGCTGATATAAATTCCATTGCCGGCCGCATAGGCGTAAGTTATGCCTATGCCGGATTTTTTGCCTTCGTTGCTGTCTAGAAGCTGTTTATATTCCTCCGCGGTGTAATATTCGGAATACCTGTCAAGATAAGTGTCCGCAATCGCGTTTAAAGAAGTTTGGGTAAATCCGCCCTCCACTCCGCCGAAGTAGTAATTTTTATTTATGGTTTCCAGCGCCCAGCGGTAAGAAGAAATTTCCCTGCTTTGGGCGCACCTGTTCGTAAAAAATCCGACCGTAAACGAAAGCGCCGCTATACACACGGCGGCTACGGCGACTATAATACCTTTGACAGCTTTATTTCGCAAAGATTTTACCTCACTTGTTTTTATAGAGAAAATATAAAATTTGGAACGTTACCGCCATTTCGAAGTTGCGGAGATCGAGCCCCGTAATCTTGCGTATTCTGTTCAGGCGGTACATCAGCGTATTGCGGTGCATGTACGTGTTGCGAGCCGTAAGGGAAATGTTCATGCCGTTTCCGAGAAAGCCTTTGACCGTCTGCATGGTTTCCCCATCCTCGAAAATTTTTACGAAGCGGCGCATGTCGTACTTACCGAGAAGCTTGTCCTTTTCTTCTGCGGAGAGTGCGGAAACGACTTCCGATAGCGGAATATTTTCCGCATGCTTGCCGTGCGATAAAATTTCGTCCGCGTCCACGGGCAGACCTGTCGAAGTTGTCATATTTTTCTCCTATGTAAATTATTATAACCCTTTCGCATGTTTTTTGCAATATATTTTATTGTATTCGGGACGAAGCGAATAAATAACCTGCGGAGAAGTAAAATACTAAAAAAGAAGTTTGCGCGCGTCACGTCCGCGCGCGGCGGCGGCAAAGTAAAAATATACGATTATCTCTTGACATACCGCGCGTTTTGTATTAAAATGACTATATTATATAATTGTTTATAATCAGTTACTGTCGCTTCCGCACAGACATGCGGCGCGGCGCGTATAAAAATTCAACGGAGAAAATTACCAAATGGAACAATCGGAAACAAAAAAACCGTTAAAGTATGTAGCGTTGATTACATACGCAATCGCTTTGGTCTGTTTGCTTCTGGGGCTGTTCGTACCTTTATTCGACGGTAAGAATATACTTGCGTTACAGCTCCCCGACGTATTCAACTACGTTGCCGGAAAGCAGATTTTCAAATTCGGCAAAACATTTACACTGTCGTGCCCGATATTTTTCCTCGGAATGAATAAGTCCGTGGACATTATGGCATGGACAACCTTTGCTTACTTTTTAGTTACGGTGCTTGCGGTTTTCGCGCTTATACCCGTAATTATCGGTACGGTCAAGCGCATGAAAATGGCAAGCGTTTTCGCTTACTCTATAGAATGTGCGGCGGTGCTTGTTGTTTCGTTGTACGTCGCGCTCGGTTTACAGCTTGTGCCGGAGTCCAAGTTCTGCTATAACTTTATAATTCCCCTCGGCGGAAGCTTAATAGCTTTAATCGTACTCAACTGCACAAACAAGAAATTTTCGGGCGCGCTCAAAACCGTGCTGTTGTTACTGTCCTGCATTGCGTTCCTTATGCTGTTCAACTTCGTTACGGCAAACGCGAAGATAGGCGATTTTCTTATCAAAGTTGCAAATAAAACAAAGACGTCGCCGATGTTCTTTGCGGACAGCTCCGGTATAGACTTTTTATCGCTGCTTTTCGCAAGCCCCAAGGGAGAATTGAAACTGGCGTTCGATACCATGCCCGACGCAAAAAACAAAGCGGTGCTGATACTTTCGATAATAACGGCTACGACCGTGCTTTTGAACTTCTTTACGGACGTTATAGGTCTTTCCACCAACGCAAAGCGTGTCGGGTATTCCTTCAACGTCGCAAGATACCTTTTGGAGCTGTTAAGCGTTGTTTGCCTTTTTGTAACGGTTGCCGTTTGCAAGTACAAAATAGGCATAATGCTTATTGTAATATCGGTTGCGGTATTCGTTCAGCTTGCAATAAGCGTCGCTCTGCTTATACGCGATTTGCTTAAAAACAGAAAATCTGCCGAAGACGAGCAACCCGACGTGGCAAATTACTTCACCGTACCTCCCCGCCCCGTAACGGCGGACGCACAGCAGGCGGATACGGAACCCGCGCTTGCTCCCGCTACGGAGCCTGTGGCGGAACAGCCCGTACGTAACGAGTATATACTTAACCCTTACGTAAACTCCCCTCCTCCCACCACGGAGTATTCGCAGACAAATCCTTACAGAATTAAAACCGAGCTTGACGGCACTGCGGAAAAATACGAGCAGCCGCAAAGCTACAAACCCGCACAGGCGCCCGCTCCTCAGCCGGCACCCCGCACGGATAGCCCCAGATATACAAGCTCTGTATCCTACGAGCCTGCCAAGGAGTTCAAATTCCCCGCACCGCAACACGAAAAACCTTCCTATTATACTCCGCAGGAAAGTTTGCCCGAGTCGCCGGTAATAGAACAGACGCGTGTTTATAAAGTAAATACGCTTTATCAGGGTCCTACCGACGAATTCATGAAAAAGCTTACCAACGATGAAAAAGTAGAGTTTTCCATGGCGTTCATCGAAAGAAGCAAGGGCGAAATAGGCAACGTTCCCGACTATGTAATAGGCGGCGACAACAGAAAGTTCTTCTCCGCAGTGTTCATATACCTCGGAAGAATACGCGGTATAGTTTCGGACAATCTTCTTAACAAGATGTACAAAGAACTTAATATGCTTTAATTTGAAAATTTAAAACGGCTCCGTTTTTACGGAGCCGTTTTATTGTTAATTAATATAATATGTATTATAATATGTCAGGCGACGGTTTTTCAACTTATTTGACCGCACTTGGCTGCGTTCCGGCACTGTTGACAGTGCCTACATCTCTCACTACCTGACTGCTTCGAGGGCATGTAGCAATACTTACGATGCACGTCGGTTAGCTGTGCGGCCTGCGACTCACAAAGCGGTTGATAATTGTTATCACGCATGATATTATAAAACAGGCGGCGGTTTTTTAAACTTATTCAGGCTACACTTGGCTGCGTTCCGGCGGTAACGGGGACGCGTACGCGTCTATTTACATGACTTCCTTAGGTTACAGACGTAATACGTACTCTGAACGTACCCAAGCTGTGCGGCCTGCGCTTTACAAGAAAGGCTTCTCCTTGGCGGAGAAGCTCCGCGTAGCGGTGATGAGGGGCTTTATTAATTTCCCCTCATCCGTCCTGACCTAACGGTCA
>CAJTRW010000007.1:47364-70026 GCA_910578765.1 uncultured Christensenella sp. | reverse complement strand
ACCATGCCCTTTTAGGGCTTGTGCAAACTACGCGTTGAACGCGTAGTTATGATTTGTGTATAATATAATTTATTTTATTTGAAAATTAAAACTAAAAAAGCGGTAAAATCAGCTCAAATTGCTATTTACCGCTTTTTTAATGTTATGGTGCACCAAAGGCGATAAAGATTGAACCTTTATCACAGATAAGACCTTGTCGTTGTCGGCAAGGTCTATTTCTTTAATTTCCTTGTCGTTACCGAAAGTCAGATATGTAACTACTGTATCGTCGTAAACATACACCTTGTAAACGAGGTGGTCTATAAGTTTCTTTTGGTATTCCTTGTCGTTCGGGTCGCCCGTGATTAGCATAGCGACAAAGTCAATAATCTTGTCTTTGGTTATCTTTTGCCCGCGTTCTAATTCAATTTGTGCCTTGTGTGCGGTTAGGTCTTTTATAAGTATTTCAACCTCTTGCATTTTACGCTCTATATTCGCCCGCAGTAGGTCGTTACGCGCCAGTATAAAGGCGTTTGTAAGTTGTTCCGCCTCGTCTTGCGCGTGCCGTATTTGCGCCTCTATGCTTTTCATTCCGTTGTCGCCCGTGCGTTGCTCGTGGTAGTTTATCGTGTCTTGCGCGGCTTTCTCGACGATTTTTCTATCGCTTAAAAAGTCGCGTACTACTTGTATAACGTACAATTCCAGTTTGTCTTTGTCCTCGCGTTTCTTGTCGCAGAGGGCTTTATTTTTCTGCTTGCAAACGTAATAGTAATGTTTCTTTCCTAATCTGCTTGTGCCACCGCCCGCTATCATAGGCGTACCACAATGCCCGCAAAACGCTTTACCCGTAAGCAAATACGGCTCGATAGCGGAGTTTGCTCCCGCAAGTATCTTGTTTTTCTTTAATCGCTTTTGCACCTTTTCAAATGTCACCTTGTCTATGATGGCGGGGTAAGTATTCGTGCATAGCCGTTGCCCGTGCATAAATTCGCCCGTGTACTTGGCGTTAGATAGCCAGTTTTCAAAGGTGCGGAAAGTAAACGGCTTGCCCTTGTAAAGTATATGCCGCTTGTTTAGTGTGTCGGCAATTTCTTTCTTGTCCGTGCCGTTTGCGTACTCGGTAAAGATAAAGCGTACAATTTTGGCTTGTTCCTCGTCAATGGCTACTTTGTGTATCGTGCCTTTGTTGCCTTTCTTGTCGGTGTCAATGAGCTTATACCCGTAAATAAGATAGCCGCCGCAATACGTTCCGTTTTTAACGCTTGTGTCCAGTCCGTCGCGCACACGCTTGGAAAGTCTTTCGCTGTATTTCTCGTCGTTCCATTCAAGAAACATTTCGTATATTTCGCCGCCCTCGTCGTCGCTGACTGGCTCGGTTGCCGAAACTACCCGTATGCCGTACTGCTTTTTCAACTGTGCTTTGTACATTATACTGTCAATGCGGTTGCGTGCAAATCTATCGAACTTGTAAACGATAATATACTGAAACGCGCCTTTGTCCGCATCGCTTATCATTTTCTGAAAGTCTGGGCGGTTGTCGTTCGTTCCCGTCCTTGCCTTGTCCATATAGGTCTTTACAACAGTAAAACCCTTGCCTTCGGCGTATGCGGTGCAAATGCGTACTTGCCCCTCGATAGACTGCTCGTTTTGTCCTTGTGAACTGTACCTTGCATAAATAACTGCGTTGTTCATTGTCTGCTCCTTTGGCGTAGTGTGCGCCTTAAAAATTTGTGTTCGCTTTGGTGCTTACCCGCCTTAATTAGCAAAAAATGCCGACGAAGGAAAATTGTCAAGGGTTTGCCCGTAGGGTCGGCGGCTTTATGCCTCACGGGAGATAAATAGCCGCCCTTGACAATTTTTCGAGGCGGTGATATCCCGCCCATAGGCGGTAAGCACAAGCGAATACAAAAACTATAAAGCATTTATTGCAATAAAATTGTCGTAAATTGCTTTTATATTCTATCACATTTATTTTTTTACTGCAAGGCACTTGACAAAAATAGTAAAAATATTTATAATAAGTGTACTTACAATATGGAGGTATTTTATGTTCAAGTACGAAAACTCTGTAACGGGAAAAACAACCGTTCAAAAACTTTGGGATTTGTATTCCAATGTCAACAAATGGCAATTATGGGACAAAGGCATTAAGTCGGTCGATTTGTTTGGTAATTTTGCTGTATCTTCAAATGGCGTTATGAATATGGCTGACGGCTCGGCATTGCCCTTTTCGATTGTGGAGTGCGAAAAAGAAAAAAGTTTTACTACACAATCAAAACTTGGAAATATAATTGTAACATTCGGTCACGAGATTAAACCGTGCGGCGAATTGGTTACAGTTACGCACACTGTAACTATTGAGGGTGGTAACGATATACAAATGGAGGGTATGGGTAAAGGTATTGTTGCAAATATACCTGAATGTATGCAACGGCTTATAACCCTATAATTCTATGCGATTTTCAGAAATAAAAAATCATAAAGAAAGTATGGGATTGCTTTTTTGGCAAGTGTCTATGCTATGGCAAAGAAAAATAAAGAAAGTTTTGCAAGCGTATGATTTAACGCATACGCAATTTGTTATATTAGCGGTTATCGAGGAATTGACCGAACAGGATAAAACCGTTACGCAAAAGAACATATCGGACTTTTCAATGATAGACGTTATGACTGTATCGTCTACGGTTAGACTACTCGCTAAAAAGGGTTTAATCTCTCGTTCGCAGCACGAAACGGACACGCGGGCTAATTCCATTATAAATACTGAAATGGGTAAAAGTCTTTTGAGTAAAGCCGTAAAGGCGGTTGATAAAGTAGATAAAACTTTTTTCTTTGATAGTGATGCAAATAAATCGTTACATTCTACATTATCAGAATTGTTACTTAAAAATCAAGATACAATTCAATAATATATGGACGAAATTAAAAAAGAAAAAGTGCCGTACTTTTATGCTTGCTGTCCCAACTGCAAAGGTGTTTTGATACAAGCAAAGAACGGTTTAGAGGGCTACACTAAATGCTCTAAATGTGGCGAATATATACATATCGTTATTCGTAACGATACAGTTACAACGAAAATAAAGGTAACAAATCAATGACATATTACGTTGTATGCCCCGAATGCGGGTACAAACTATTAAAGGCTGGTGACGGCTCTACAATAGAAATCTACTGCCCGAAATGTAAAGACAAAATGCTTATTGAAATAAAGAACGGTAAAGTTATCGTTCAAAAGGCAACCGATAATAAGTAATTTATTAGTATTACTTTATACGCCACTATGTCACACTGTCACACTTTTGATAAAAACGACAATATGCGTGGGCGGCGAAGCCGCCCACGCTGTGGCGTATAGTATTACCACGCCACCCCGTAACGTGTAACACTTTTGGCGTAAAAAACGTAGAAACTTGTAAATCTATGACGAAATATATTTATCTTAATTTATGCGCATTAGGGTGAGTTCTCTTGGGTGGGACATAGTAAAACGGCAACGAGCCTAAACTCATTGCCGTTTTACTTTTACCTTTTTGCGACAAAGCCTGCAACCCCGTTTACGAATACGTATTTGAGGTTCAAACTCTGTCTGTCTTGGTGCGGATGAAGGGATTTGAACCCCCACGGTCACCCACAGGAACCTGAACTTTAATCGTACTGAAAAAGCACTATATTAAAGTGTTTTTCTTAGTTTTTGCGATAAAAATAGCAAAATTAGGTTGGGATTGAATTGGGACTTACGCTATTTACTATTATATAAACGTTCAGAATAGTCTACTTTTTTACCTTCGGCTTGCATAAATTCATCTGAAAAATGAGTATATACATTTGAAGTCATTGTGTCATCGGCAGCGTGTCCACACCAAACAGAAACAACCTCGCGCGGCACGCCGCACTCTTGACACCTTGTGACAAACGTATGTCGCAATTCGTGCAGGTGGTGGGAGGGGCACAGGGATTTAAACGCTCGACTCAACATGTCGCAGCTATAGCCGACAGCTTCTCTGAATTCTTTTTTTGAAACGCCTTCGATATAGCGGGCAAGCATAGGAGTAATGGGAATCTTTCTTTCGGTTTGTATTTCAGTCAATCTCTGTTTACCGTTTTTAACGAAAATGAAATAATTTTCAATACGGGCGGAAGAGAGCTCGGCTCTGCGCATGCCGCAAAAAAGCATAAGAATATAAGTCAGCTTAAATTTACTTTTTTCAAGTTTTAGTAAAAATTCTCTTTCTTCTGCATAAGTAAGTGCCTTTCCGTTTTTAGCATGGTGTTTCAAAATAGTAACACCGTCCATAGGGTTGAAACTTATCAATCGTTCGGCGATTGCTGCTTTAAATATCTGATTTAAAAGTAAATGGACATTTATTGCCGCTTTCGTGTGACCTATCTTGTATAACTTAGAAAAGAGCGGTTGAATTTGCATTGCGGTAAGCTCGTCGATATACTTTCCCCTGAAGTAAGGAGCAATGTGCGCCTTATGCACTGATAAAAAGCTTTGATAAGTGATAGGCTTTACCGTTGGCTTCTTAACTATTTCAAACCATTTTTCGGCAAATGCAAGGAAGAGTACGTGTTTCGGCTTTTCCTCTTTCCGGTTTCGTTTCGCATTTTCGTCTGAATTTGAAAGCGCTTTAATAAATTTTTTTATAGCTGTGTCAAGGTCTTTGCTGGAACCGGATATGGGTATCTTATCGATACTGCACCTAATTTCGTAAACTCCGTTCGGCTTTAATCGTGTATGATCTTTAAACCATTGTTCTGTAAAAATTAACCTGTATTTCTGAGGCATTTGTTTTCTCCTTTTTGATAGAATTAAATCAAATGCACTTGTTTCTTTTATTGTTATATCAAAATTTCGTTCGTGTTCCTCCTCGCATTCTGACATAACGGCATTCCTGACAATAGCTTGCAATATTGTTTGTATTTGCAGTAATCCGTTAAAATCTTCATTTGTTAATATCATAATTACCCCCTACAAAAAAGTGTTGTAGGGGGAATTTTAAACCTTTTTTCCTGATTTGGAAACTAATTCGTTTGCGCCACCGTAAACTTTAATGCCGTCCATAACAATCTTTTTCAGCTTATCGTCCAATGCTCGGTATCTTTCCACAAGCTCGCGCTCGTCGGGAGAAAGAGTTTCGTGCATCGTGCCGGCAGTGGGGGCAGAGTACAGCTCCGCACCGTCGTCCGAAGTAAGTCCAAGTAGGTAGTCCGCGGACACGTCGAAATACTTTGCAAGCGCAATAATCGTTGACCCCGTAGGGTTTCGTGCCCCCGTTTCTAATTGACAAATACAAGTAGGAGTAAGTCCACAACTTTTTGCTACTACACCTTGCGTAACGTTTTTTTCGAATCTTAAATCTTTTAAAATATCAGAAAAATCTATTAAGGAGTTTGCGTTTGGTTCACGTTTTTCAGTTTCAAAATCACATAATACATTTCTGGTAGATAATTCAAAATCTTCTTGTTCAAGTAATTCGTCGGTAGAAATATTAAAAAATTTTGAAAGCTTCTTAATTGCTGAATAATCCGGAAGTCTTCCCGCGTTAATCCAACCGCTAATAGTTGTTGTAGGGATATCGGTTAATAAACTTAATTGACGTTGACTTGATATTGATTTTTCTGCCATTAAGTCCAGTAATTTATTTTTAAACATAAAAAAATGATATCACACATACCTATTTAGGTGTTGACAATACCTAAATAGGTATGTTATACTGCTGGTATACCTGATTAGGTATAACGCTTTGCACCTGGTCTAATTAATACCCGTGCCGAAGCTATCGGGCGAAATAGGGGTATTTACGGCGGTCTGAGAGCGTGCAAGATATTTGTCGAACGTTGTAGAAGCAAAAAGGAGTAGAAAAAGGAAATGTCAAAGAAGAAGCATTACAACAACAGAGGCAACAACCGCGGGGGCGGTTATGCCGGAAAGTCAAATCACACGGGCGCAAAGATAATCGCAGGGCTTGCCTTTTTATTGGCGGTGGCGTACGTAATAACTTCGCTTGCGTTGGGTATGGTCTGGAACCCGTTGAAGTGGGGCAAGAAGCCGGACAAGCCCGCCGCGGGCAAATCCCCGCTTACGATAAGTATATCGGAAGAAAACGGAATAAGTTTAACCACGTCGGTGGAAAGCGGCGAGCCTAAAACGGTGCGCATAGAAGCAAGCTTTACGCCCGCGGACGCGACGGAAACGAAAGTCGAGTGGTCTATGTATGCGCAGGGACTCAGCGCGGTTGAGGACTACATACAAATGACGCCGGACGAGAATAACGCGCCGGGCGTGACGTTGACCTGCTTAAAACCCTTCCACAGACGAATTTGGCTGTCGTGCATGTCGCTTTATAATTCCGAAATATCGGCGGAAGTCGATATAGATTATTTAAAAGTACCGCTGGATTTCTGGGGCGGGGAAGCAAAATATATAGGTAGTACGACGGAAAACTTTTCATTTAATGAAATCGAATACGACGTCGGCACGGTAGAGCCAACGATAAAGGGCGACGTAACGATAAACTTCGCCGAAGGTATAATAACGGCGTTGCAGTCGGCAGGGTATACGATACAGAACAACTACAAAATATTCAATGTAATACCGGATGACAGAATGACGGCGCGGAGCATAATTTACCAAGCTATGAGAGAGGCGGACGACGAGTTCAGCGAAAGCGACTTGGACAGCGCAATGTCGGTAATCGGCAAGTATTTAAAAGCGAATGAAGCCGAGTATAACGACAATTTCTTATTTTTATTCAAGTTCAAAGGCGTATATGAATACAACGGCGAAACGATAGGCAGCTTCGAAAATCAGAACGATTTCGGGCTTAACAATTTAAACGAGTTTACGGTATATCCTGAGGACGTAAATATCGGCGACGGGGTGGTAATAGTATGAAAAAGTTTATAGCTGTAATAATGGGCTTAATAATAACCGCAGGCATAGTCTGCGGCTTCGGCTTTGTATCGCGCAGGGATGGGAAATGGTTTCAAGAGCCGGACATTTCGAAATGGCACATAAAGAACGAAAACAGCGAAGACTCAACCGGTGGAACAGACGAGCCCGGAAACAATGAATATCCGGACGATATAGAGGGCGACGGAGAAATTACAGCTTATGCTTCGGACGGCAGGGTTATGAGGACAAACGGACTGTATGCCATGCCGGAAACAATGGTTATTTTACCCGGTGCGACGGCGAGTGAAAAAAGGTTTACACTTACGGCGCAACTATCAAACGAGTATATAAACGCAGAATATGACTGGGCGGCTGATTGGGTAAATCCCAATTCGGACTGGGCGTCGAGTGAAGTTGTAAACGAATATATCGGAATAACACCTACGTACGACGGCAGTGCGAGTGCAGATGTAACCTTTTCGGGTTCTGCTAATAGCGAGTTTAACCGCTTTGGCGAGCAAATTAGAATAACGGTACGCGTGAGGAACAGCGTAACGATACAGCCGGCAGTATGCACGGTGGACTGTTTAAGGAACGTAACCATAAACAAAGCAGAGCGTCCTGTATCGGACATTGACGACGAATTGACTTTTACGGCGCAATTAGACCTCAACGTCGGAACGATAGTAGGTGATTTAAGTGTAGTAAAATTCAGTACGTCGGTTAACAGCGGTTATTTAAATGAACTCAGCAAATATTTAAAATTCAACATAGAGCCGTTGCGCAAAGAGGTTTCGATAGAGAATATAACGGCACGATATGACGTCGTCTCGAATAACTTTTACGTAGATTACCGGTTTAACTATGCGGACTTTATCGCAGGCTATAACGAATATGACGAGGCGCACAAGGACGCGATAAAATACGCATGGTATCACGCTTATCTGTCGTTTAAAGCAAGTCACACGAATTACGAAGTGTTTACTTGTGAATATAAGATAGAGCTTAAACAAGAACTGTACGGAAACAGGATAGACTTGTCGGGTTCATTGAAAAGAAACGGATATTTCAGTTTAACGGGCGAGAAATACGGTAAAGGCATAACACCAAACGTACAATTAAACATAACCGACGTAATAGTCTAAGGCGGATAGAATGAAAGTGGCAGGCAAGACAGGCGGCGCGGTTCGTCTGATAATCGCGATACTGCTCGCGGCGGCGTTAGTGTATACGGGATTTATCGGACGCAACGCGTACGCGGAAGAAAAAAATGTCGTAGCGGCGTATGAGAGTACGAACGTATTGGACGATTTAAAGAATTCCACAATTGCGGGCGAAGCGTTTAATTTATCGGATTATCCGTATAAAGCGAACGGCGACGCGCAGCTTATAACGTTTGTGGAATATTGTTATTCGCCCGTAAAGGACAAACAGTCTGATTACGGGCTATATGCATATATCTACAACCCGCAGCAGACGGCATACGACGAAAGCGACAGAAACAAAATACAGTTTAGTTACGGTAACGCCCAAACCGCAAAATATGAAAAATATACTCTGCGTGTATTGAACTATTCCACGCAAGCCGGATACGAGGGTTTGTTCTGGAAATTTAAGGTAGAGCTTACGTCAACGCAGCTCAGACTGATACTTGCAAAGATAAGCCCGTCTGAACGCAAGTACAAGATAAGCGGGATAGAGCTATCGAGGCAGGGCAAGGTTACGGAATATCCAGCTACGCAGGAATACACTTACAGGGGCTATGCTTCGGGTTACGGAACGGAGCTGTCGGAAACAAGCAGTTTAAGCTGCACGGTGGACGGTTACACTGACTTCGCACAGTTCGACGTAACGCACACGGTATACCGGCCGCAGGGTGATTACTACCGCGGCGACCAGAGCCAGCTCAACAGCTGCTTTTTCAGTGTACCGAATAAGCTGCTTGAAAACAACGGCGAGCTTACGGCGGTAGTATGCGAATGGTATGAGCACATTCTTAAACCCGTGCTGGTAACGGAAGATTACAATGTGTATCAGCAGTTGAACTCTTTGCGGGGCGCACCTTTAAGTGAGCTTACGGGTAAATACGCGTTTTTATGCCAGGCGATAGGCAACGTGCGTACGTATAACTGGGATAAGCTTTTTGTACTGTTAAGCTTTTACGGCGCACTGCTTCCGGGCTATTCAGATTATGACACTTATGGTTGGGCTTCGAATATTCCCATAGGCGAATCGTACGGCTGGGCGGCATGGTACGACTTTGCCGAGGGCACGCAAGTATATAAAAGCAATTTCCCGCCCGAGCTGAATTTCGGGGGCTTCTCCGCGGTGTTCTACACCGGCGGCACGCCGTATCCGTATGAACAGGCGAGTGTAACGCCCGCGCAGTTGCAGGAAAAGCTGTTAACCAACAGCGCGGCGCTTGGCGATAATTCGATTGCGGGCAGGTATGCAAAGCAGTTATTTTACGGTTTTGATGAGCCGGTCGACGAGAACAGTTTTACAGGTTATACAAGAGAGACCATAACAAGCTCGGACGAAAAGCCTTTGTCCTGGAACACGGTGACGAAAAAGGATGGTATGGGCGCGCTTAAACAGTTTTTTCTTGGTGGCAGCGGAACAAACAATTTCGGCAACGAGGTTGTGAGTGCGCTTGTCAAGGTGACGTCGGAAGATTTGGAAGGCGACGCGGAAACAGTATCGAAGCGCCTGAAAATAGGCAAAGGCGAAGTACAGCAATTAAAGTACGAATTCGGTCGTGCCGGTAATAATAAAACAGTGTTTATATGCAGGTATTCTGCGACGACATATTTTTCGTCGCCGTGCGCCACATGCCTGCGTGACGTCGGGGATAAAGACGCAACGACTCCGAATGATCGTGTAACCATGGCGCGGAACGTATTGAAACAGAACAGGAACTTAGACGGATTAAGCCCGTCATCATACATAGCGATAGAGACGGTGCAGCTCGACTTCGATATAATCGAGCTTGAATTTACGAAAGACGGCGTAACCACGGTGATACCGGTTGTAAGCAGTCCTACGGACGCGATAGGCGGTATTTCTCCGCCGCTTGAAGAAGTAAAGCCTGTACTTATAGTGCCCTGGTGGGCGTGGGTTTTAATAGTTGCGGCCATAGTTGTAGTGGTAGTGATTGTTGCTTTAATTCTGATATGTGTTTTTGTGCCGGGAGCCGCGCCGGTTATCGGTAAGGGGTTGTTGACTGCCGGCAAAGGAATACTGTACGGAATTTACTATTTATTTTACGGCTTGTTTTGGGTCGTTTCTCTGCCGTTCAGGGGCATTGCCTTTTTGTATAAAAAAATGAAAAAGCGACTGTACGAAAAGGGAAAACAAAAAGAATATGTGCGGCAACAAAAATTGAACCGTAAAGCAAGTATGGAAGTTGCCCGTTACCAGAATACGCTTGTCCGCAAAGAGCAAGTCAGGCAGGATAAATTAAAATTTAAAGACGAGGTAAAAGCAGAGCAGCGTAAAAGCAAGCAGGCTACGAAATCTGCGAATAAACGAAAGAAAAAGTCTGCAAAGCAACGTAAAAAAGGCGGCAAGAAAAAATGAAAGGTCTTACTATATTTTTCTCATTGGCTTTTACGGTTAGCCTACTTGCAAGGATATTGTTTGGATATTACGTCTACAAGGTTCCGGTATTCGGGTCGTTATTAACGCTTTTAACGTGGCTCAGTGTCGCCTTCGGTATTCTTATGGTGTTATTTGTCGTCCTTATAGTAATTAAGGCGTTCAGACGGAATAGAGACGATTAATATGGAAACATTAAAATCATTACGCGAAGAAAATAAAAAAAGCCGCGCAGAGATTGCGGCGGCTTTGGGGGTAAGTTATTCGTCATATTCAAATTATGAGCAAGGGTTTCGGAGAATAAGCCTTGAACAAATACTTATTTTAGCTAAATTCTACAACGTCAGTGAGAAGGAAATTATATATGCGCAGCTTAGTAGCTGTCGGAAAGCCCTATGAGATAATCAGAAGATATGTCAAAAAATTTACAAATGGAGTAAATCATAGCAATAGACGGCTCACGGGTTCCGTGTTCATAATTTGCATAAGTTTGTAACGGAATAGATAATCCTGAAGCAACTTCTTTTAACGTTAAACCTTTATATTTTCGTAATTCTTTTAATTTTTCGTACCAATCCATATAACTATTTTAACCAAAATGAATAAATTTTTCTTGACTTTAACCAAAACGAATAATATAATTATTCAAAACGAATAATTTTTTGTTGAGGTTGATATGATTTATTACACGTTTATTTTCAATTGTAATGGTAACGGTTGTGAAGAAAGAGGAGAATTTACAAATATGAAAGAAGCAAGGCGTACGGGTTGGGGAATAGCTCCGGACAATAACACTTGTTTATGCCCAAAGTGTATGGCAAAGGAACGTATAAAGGCAAATTTTAAAATCAAGTTTAAATAAGCAGTGCTTAACATGCCGCCGGCGTAGGGGAACCTTCAAAGCGGCTTTCGACCACGGCTCCGGCGTTTGGTGGCTCTTACGTCGGGGTTGCGGGTCAGGTTGTGACTCTTCGCGGAGAAAAAAATAAAAATTAAAGAGGTCGAAAAAATGAACAACAAAAGAATTATTAAAGGCAAATTGTACTTAAACGAAAACGACAGACTTGCGATAGACGACGGGTGCAATGGCGAATACGAGTTCCATTGCGGTTACGGCGTGGAGCTTTTTCTGTGCGGTAAATGGCTTACTACGCGTATCGAAGCTGACATGCTAAGCTGCGAATATTACGCCGTAGGACTGCGCGGGTTGAAGCTTGAAGGCTTGCCCGCCCGTGTGCGTGTGTGAGGTGTAAAATGGAAGAAAAGAAAGTTTTGCAGGATCTCGTTGAAAATCTTTACTTATCCATGGACGAAGGTAACGGAACGAAGTTCGAAGTGTACTCTTATGAAAAGTTGGCCCGCGCGTATGCTATAGCCAAGCAACTTTACGAGTATGATTGTGTAGATCAGGAAGAAGTGGAAGCCTTCGTTAAATCGGTTTTGCGGGTGGTGGAAAAATGACCCGTAAGCTATTTCACGAAGAAGAACACAAGACGCAGCTTGCATTTGCTAATGGTTTTGTTGAATCCGTTTACGGTGATTTAAACGATATAAAGCATAGTTTTTTTAGAATCGGTTTCAGACTTTGTGAAGCTGCCAAGCTGGGATATTATAAAACTCTCGGATACGCAAATATAACAGATCTTGCGCTTGATAAATTCAATTTTTCAAAAAGCACTACATATGAGCTTATGGCGATACACGAGCTTGCGCGCGGCGAAACGCCGCTATTAATGGCGCCGCAATACGAAGAATTTTCTCAGTCACAGCTCAGAGAACTTTGCCGTTTAAAAATGGATTCTCCCGGATTTATGCGTATAGTTAAGCCTTCTGATAAAGTAGCGACAATAGGTTTTGCTGTGACGTTCTGGAACAAGTACGTATTTAAACATTCAGGTGGTCCGCAGGTTAAAAATATCAATGATCTTTTAGAGCTGGATATTGATACGCCTTTGGACGCGGTAGAGCGTGTTTTGGAAATGCGGAAAGCTCGAAAGACTGCAAATTTTGACAGTGTTGAAAATTCCGCATATGCGGAAAAATCCGAGCCTGAGCAAGAAAATTACGACGGACAATTACCGGGACAAACTAAACTTAGCCTTGAAGAAGAAACGCCGGACAACAGCAAATTTTCCGCATATGCGGAAAATTCAGTAGTTTCGGACAAAGAATATGACGCGCTAATTAAAGATTTAGACGGACTCATAGCCGGGAAACCGCTGCTTACAGACGACGAGCTTACCGTGTACTGTTTAAAGAAATACGGTACCGGACACGAGGGCGGGAAGTTCAGACTTTGCGACAAAGTGCAGAACGGCGGTTTTACAACTTCGGAATTTATAAGTTTTGTTAAAAACGAATACGGGTATTACGGCGCGTTTGCTAACGATAAATTTCATAAAGGTATCGAGGCAACGAACAGAGGGCTTGAGATTACCCGGTTAACCGGCGGGAAACTGATATTGTCATGGTCTACCGTCGCGGGGAGAATTAAGCGGCTAATAGAAAGCGGCGAGTATCTGAGCGCAGAGGAACAGGAAGAATACGCACGAAAGTCTTTAACTCCGGCGTTGAAAAACAGCTACGAAACGGGCGACGGTCTGGAATGGGTAGATCCGGCGCCGGTGGTTGGTAAGACGGCAATGCAGAGCTCTGCCGAATTGACGCCGCGGCGTCGTACGCGCAGGCAGTATTTATCCGAGCTTCCGGATGAGGAATTTGTGACGCACCTGTTACTGCAGATAGCAAAAGTCTATCCGTTAAAGGGTGACAGCGCGGCGTTAATTTCAAGCATGCGCAAGCGGTTAATAGATTGGCTTAACCAGCCGCAAGAGGTGACTGAATGAAAGAGCCTTACGACGTAAAAATAACGCGTGCGGGTAAACCAGTATTAGAGTTTAAATCGAATATGGTAGCGGTTGTCGGTATAACTAAATCAACAACGCTATGCTCATATGGGGATTGGGAATTACGGATTTTACTTGCGGCAAGAGTTCAATTGTATTTGGATAGCCTGAAAAAGACTGTAAAAAAAGATACATGTGGATTAATAGATTCGGCAATGTTTGATGACTTGATTGCAATACTTAACGAGTCGACTGAAACGATTGAAAAAACGGTAGATCTGCCGGAAACGTTTTCTGAATTAATTGCGCGGTTGAAGGGAGAAGACAAATGACTCACCATTTAAAAACACTGCCTGAATATTTTCAGGCGGTTATAGACGGCAGAAAGCCCATGGAGATACGCTATAACGACCGCGGGTTTAATCCCGGCGACAGCGTAATTTTAGAGGAGTTCGAAGGCTATTTAGACGTTCCCGCTTGTCCGGACTTCGGCACCGGCTGCCCGCCTGTAGAGTATGACCCGTACAATGAACAGGAAAATTATAAAATACCCGAAGACTGTAAGTGTCATCAATGCGAAGCTTATCGTAAAGAGCTTTACACCGGACGTAAGTGCTTGATAAAAATAAAAGACGTATTCGAGCTGGACGGCGCAGGGTTATGCGGTCACGTCGCATTTACGTTTGATATTTTAAATATAACGGATAAGGAACTTAAATGAGGAAGAAAGAAAAAAAGCCGCAAAAGGCAGCGGCAAAAAAGTTAGAAAAAGTTGTAGATAAAGACGAATTCAGGAAGCTTAACACGCGCGAAGAAAAAGGTCATCTACATTATGTATGTGGGCGTACGGGCAACAAGCTTCAGAGCGTTGGTGTGACACACGGTAAACGTACGAAAGGCGTGAATAATGTACCTCTTAAAAAAAATCCTGATCCCAAAGACAAAAAACCCGCCTATGTTCGTCCGAAGCTTACTCAAAAAAAAGCGAAAGACTACGGTAGAAAATTAGACGGTTTGGGATTAAGTGCGGCAGATAAAAAGACGGTTTGGGAACTGATTGAAAAATTAAGGAATGAAAAGAAATAAAAAAAGAAAGGCGGTTGCCCGAAACTTAATTCGTCCTTAACCCGTGCAGCGAATGCACATTTACCTTTCTATTTATATTATACACCGTAAATATAAAAAGTCAACATAAAAAACAAAAAAGTGATGTTCGGTAAAATCAATTGTAAAAAAGGAGCGCAAATGAAAAGTATAGTTCAATTGCATTACGAAGTAAATTTAAGTGAAATAAACGACTTGCCGGCAGGCTTTCAAGTACTGCAGCGTGATATGCAATTTAACGCGTATAAACTGCTTGAAGCGCACGTAGATTTTTTCTCTGCGAACATGCAGAGATACAAGTATTATCTGCTAACGCTGCCGCCGTTGCCGAAGGTAACTGCGTATCAGACTGCGGAAGCCGTAGCACATAAAAGCTTAAAGGGGAACAAATGAAAAAGACAGAAAACAAAAATTCTTCCAAGCAAAATCAAATGCCGCTCGGAAGAACGATAACTTTGTAGAGATAAAGGACAGCGACGGTAACGCAATCCGCATTGACGGCGTGCGGTTTATAGCGAACCCTAAGAAATACGATTTAAATATCCGGCAGGTAAATGAGGTGCGTAAGACAGTTTTAAATCATACAAGACAATCAACGGAAAACAAAAAGAAAATTGCCGCACTGAAAAACGGCAATAAAAAGAAAAAGCAGGATTAAACCACCTGCTTCAATGCCGGAAATATCAACGGCGGGTGTAAGGCATTTCAGCCTTACCTGCATTCAGTCCTGAGGACTGTGGTGTTCTCGTATTTCAGAGACCATAATCATAATATCAAATAATTTTTAAAAAGTCAAATAAAAAATAAGAAAAGGTTGCGAGCGGATTAATCCACTTATTCGCACCGTTCAAGCTACAAGGCGAACAAATAACCTTTTCAATAATTATTATACTAAACAAAAATAAAAAGTCAACATAAAAGGAGCGAATAATATGTTCGGAAAGAAAAAGAACGACAAAAAGAATACGAACAAAAAATCGGATTTACCAAAAGTAAAGAAGACCGACGCGAACGGCGAAAAGCAAAGTATCCCCAAAGGCTATAAAGCAACCGTAACAAAAGACGGAACAATTATAGCTGTATCGAAGACGACGGATTTATCTGGAAATAAAAGCAAGACAAAAGCCCCCAAAAAGTCCGGCAAGTCGGCAGCGGATACCAAACCTAAAACACGTAAAATTACACCTTCTGCGCAGGCGCCCAAGCAGGCAACAAAGCCCGAGAAAACGCAGAAGCCGCAAATTAAGCATTCGGACAAATACGAGCGCGGTACGGACGAAGGGAAGCCTATAATTATAAAGAAAATAGAGCCGAAGCGGCCGAACAGAAAAGAGCTACGCAAAGTGGCTAAAATAGGCGGGTACACGGTTTTTGACGGTCCCCGTGCCGGCAAGACGTTCGAGACACCGAAAGAAGCAGCGGAGTATGCCGCGGACATTTTGAAGAAGACGGGCATACTTTATAAAATCGAAAAGACGGATAGGCAAGTCTCGCACTCATATAAAGCGGAAAATCATAGTCAGAACAAATGATAATAGAAATAGTTGGTAAACCGGGCGCAGGAAAAACTGCGCTTAATACGCTTTTTATGTTCCGCGAGTTAATCTACAAGGGGCAAATTTTACAACGCCAAAGCGCGAAGATCATAAACGGTTTCAATGCAGAACGTAAGTATAAGCTGCCTTTCCCGGAAATGCCGCCACTGTACGCCAATTATGAAGTACATATTCCAACGGGCTATAATGAAATTTTCAAACCTTACCATTTGAACCCGTACTGTCTGGGTTTGCCTACGCCTGAGACATTGGATAAAATTCAGTTGGTTCACCCGTATAGCTGTCTGCATATAACCGAAGCCCGGAAGTATTGGGACGGACGCGAAAGCTCGTCCATGCCCGACAACGTAAGCAGATATTTCGAAACCCATAGACACAATTATTTAACAATAATTGTGGATGCACAACGCGGCGAATCGCTTGATTTGAATATCCGCTCGAACGCAAACCGGTTTATCGAAGTTCTTGGCATGCTGAACGATGAAGACGCGTACGGCAGAGTGATACGTTCGACTTGGTACTGCAGGGAATTCTATTCATTGCAGGATTATGAAGCTTATCTTGCCGGCAAGGACTCGAACAGCAGAGCAACGGTGTACCGCTATGAAGGAAATATATTTGAATTGTATGAAAGCCGCAACCGTATAAGCGATTTTGTCCCGGCAGATAAGGAAGGCGCCGCATATAGCGCTTTGGAGCAATTGAGTGTAGACGAAGTTAAAACACTACCTAAGCATATAGCGGCAATATATGATATGTCGCGCCCTGAGTGGTACAGACAAAAACCCGCCGCGCCCAAACAGCAGCAAGGAGTAAGAAATTATGTCGCAGCATGATGAAGTGAATATAGCGGCAATATACAACGGCGAGCCGGCAGGAACGCCTGAACAAGAAGCAGCAAAGCTCGCCATGCAGAGAGAACGCCGGGCAAATCTTCCGAAGTTGGAACTTGCAGAAGGCGAGAGGCTGTATATACCGCGCGAAAAACTTATTGAAACGCACAGGGCGTATTATTCAATTTTTGACGAACAACAAAAAGGCACACTAAATGCTTCCGAAGAAGTGAAGTCATACATGGACAGCGTAATATTCGAAGCTTACCGTAGCGAAATCGCAAAATTGCAAAGTGATTATTCGGACGAAGGTATGCGCGAAGATTACGTTCATAAAATAAAAACGAAAATGACAACGCCTGATTATGAGCGGCGCGGCTTACTCAGACGAAAGAAACCGAATTACGCATGGATACTTTGTCAAAAGCAGGCAGAGCTTGAACGTGATATTGAACATGCAAAAATCAGGAAAAAAATTGATAACCAGGAAAGATTTTTATATGGCGCATTCGAAGCGGTGTTTGATGAATTGGAAGAAGCGGCGTATATGAGCGTGCATCGAAAAAGGCGCGGCGAGCTTGAAACCATTTTGGGTGCGATACGGGGAGCGCATGCACAGTGTAATTTCGAAATGCTTGAAAAGCTGATTGACGAATTAGGATATTTAATCGGTGAAAGTGTACGTTGGAAAAAACGTCGTATGGAAGTTTGGAAACTAATAGGAAGGCTTACCGATTGCTGCGAACGTGAGGTTAAACGTGAGATAGAAAAACGAAAAGTTCGGATAAGCGATAAAACGGTTTTACGCCTGATTGCCGAAATATTGAAATGTAAGCGCGGCGTTCCGGAGCTTCCGGCGCCGCAACCTGAAGCGACAGAAAAACCAGTGCCGGAAGATTTTCAGGTGCCGGACAGTTGCGACAGTCAAAGTAATGAAGAATACATTGTATCGCCTGATGAAGCGGACGAGCTTGAATCCGATATGTTCGACGAAATATACGGCGCCGAACTGGACGAGCTTTATGAACTCGAAGATGAAGCGTCTGACGAAGATATGCAGTCTTCTGAAAACGTGGAAAAATAATATAGGGGGATAAGCATGGAAAAAGAAAAGGGAGAAGTTGTTTACATAGAAAAATATTACAGATTCAAATGTGCAGACTGTCCGACGGTAAAAGAATATCCGAACAAGGACAAAGCACAGGATTACGGCTGGGCGATAGCGCGCGGTGGAAAGGTGTGCTATTGCCCTTCGTGTGCGCTTAAGCACCGATCCACCGGATGTAAGGGCGCTAAACCCGTAAATAATGCTTTTAAACAGCTTACATCAAAGGGGTAACAAATGCATAAGTTAATTGACGTCAAAGAGTTATTCAACCGCCTTTGCGGTTTTGAATACGAGCTTTTGAAGTATATTAACCGTACGCAGGGCGAAGATCCTGCGCCGATTAATTTCTCAGAAGCGGCGATAGCCTTAAGCTCCGAAAAGAGTGAAGTGCGCCGGGCAATTAAGAGACTGGTGAAAGCTGAAGTACTTATTGCCGACGGTGACGACGGTGAGAACTTCAAAATTAATTGGGAAGTGTTTAAGTCCGAAGAAAACACGACGCCGAACGCGAACGATAAAATATAAAACAATCGGCGCAAGCTGTCCGAAAGACTGGATGGGACACACAATTAATACATGGAGATTTAGAAATGGAAAGTACAAACGCAATGCCTTACAACCTCGAAGCAGAGCAGTCAATGCTTGGCTGCATAATGATAGACAACGAACTTGCCGCCGAAGTTTTAGGCGCTTTAAATGAAAATGACTTTTATGCTGAAAGTCATAAATACATAATAACCGCGCTTAAAGCGGTTTATAACGCCCGGAAGCCCATAGACCTTGTAACGGTTTTGGACAAGCTCGAAGCGGACGGCAAACTTGAAGTTGTGGGCGGTATAGCGTATTTAACGGAATTAATGCAAATAACGCCGTCGTCGGCAAATTATAAATATTACTTTGATATTGTCAAGCGCGACAGTACGAACAGACAGCTCATCCGCGCAGCGCGCGAGATTTCAGAGTATGCCAAAAATAGTGAAGACGCGAGGGAAAGTATTCAGTTTGCCGAGGGGAAGCTGTACGCTTTATCTAAGGCTCAGGACACGTCGTCGCTGGTTGATGTTAGGGATGTAGGATTCTTTGACGTGTTGGACAAATTTAACGCCCTGCAGAATAATAAAGACGCTTTCCGCGGAGTTATGACAGGCTTTTTCAGATTAGACCGGTTGACAAACGGTTTGCAAAAATCCGATCTCATAATAATAGCCGCGCGTCCGGGCGTGGGCAAGACGTCGTTTACGATGAACATAGTCGAACATGCAGCGGTTTACGGCGGCAAGGTGTGCGCCGTGTTTTCGCTGGAAATGCCGACAGAACAAATAAAGCAACGCCTGATATGCGCGAATGCAAATGTAAGTATGACGTCGGCGCTTTCCGGGAAGTTGAAAGACGCGGACTGGAGACATTTAGCGGCGGCGCAAGAACGTTTAAGCAAAAGCCGAATAAGTATAGACGACAGCGCGAAGATAACGCCGGCAGAAATACTTTCCAAATGCCGGAGAATTAAATCGAAGAATGACGGGCGGCTCGACCTCGTAATGATAGATTACATACAGCTGATGTCAAGCGGTAAGAAATCTGATGAAAACAGAACGCTCGAAGTGGCAAGCATAACAAGGGACTTAAAGATGATAGCAAAGGAGCTTCAGGTTCCCATAATAGCGCTTTCACAACTTAAAAGGCTGAAAGCAGGCGAGAAATCATCGCTGTCTGATTTGAGAGAGTCGGGCGCGATAGAACAGGATGCAGACATAGTAATGTTTATCGACAGGAACGTGGACACCGCGGATGCGATGACAAGCAGCGCGGCGGAGCTGCGTATAGCAAAACACCGCAACGGCGAGTGCGGAACGTTGCCCTTACGTTTTAAGGGCGAAATAACAAAATTTGTAGACGCGGAAAAAGAGGATTAAGAAGTGGCAGAAACTGCAGCAGTACAACCGAATACAAATGATAGAGGCATATATTTTATAGGAATAGAACGCCGTTTTTGCACGTCGTCTTCCGGGCTTACTCCGTCCGCCTGCTTACAGGGCGGATTGCTTGCCGTTACAAATAAAGTAGATAATAACGGTAATAAAATCAATACCATAACAAGACGTGAGATAAAAGAGCTTATAAACGTATCGCCTGCGACCGCATCCAGAAATAATAAGCGGTTTGAGAACTCCGGAAGAATACGCAAGCAGGGCGTTTCGACATACGTTTACAGCGCCGATGCCGAGAGCGAGGAAGTAAAGAAATGGTATTGTCCGACGGAAATATTAACTCAAACGTTCCCTGCAGAAGACGACGAAGGCAATACGTATTTTATAAATTATACATATTGTGATGCACTTATGTATGCACTTTTTTATACCTTGTTGCCGCATACGGGACCAAACAAAAGAACGCTGAAGATGACGTTCAAGGAAATGGCGGAAACGCTGGGTATAGACGAATCTACTGTTTCGGATTCAATACGGAAGCTCCGGCAAGCCGGGCTTATATATTTTCCGGACGGTTGGCGCGGCTTAAACCGTTATAAGAAAAGCCGAATCCAGTTAAAGCGCGGTTTTACGTGGTTTAAACGTGAGAAAGAGTATAGGGCTTTGCTCGATAAGAAAAAGAAAGCAGAAAGCCCGAAGCCTGAACCCGAACAGAAAGCGCCGAAAACTCCGCAAACACCGCCTTTAAACCACGCCGAAGCGCGGCAAAGATATTACAGCGGATTGCAAGCCAAGGCGGCGCAGAAAGCCGCACAGGCGCTTGAAAAAGCGCTTAAAAATAATGATTTCCGCAAGCTCAACGCAGAGTGTGGGGAAATAAAGCATAAACACATTAACGCTATACTACATAATGACGCCGCAGCGCTGCAGGAGCTTGCCATTAAGATAAAGGGCATAGAGGAAAAGCGCGCGCACGTGCTTAAAAACATAGGCATAAAGCCCGAAGAGCTTGACGCCGAGTATTACGTCGTTTGCACCGAGTGTAAGGACACAGGCGCCAGAGCGGACGGCTCGGCTTGCGATTGCTGGAAGCCACGACGGCGAGGCTCGCCGCCCGGAACGGGCAAAAGAACTACCAAGGGAACCGAATAAGAAAATTTAAAGCGCCGAAGACGTCGGCGCTTGTAGTCGTTAACTGAATTTAGAATTTTCAAGTACCGCACGGGCAATCCGGGGCGGTTTTTCTTTATAAAAATATAGCGTTGGAAATTGAGCTTATAGGTTATCAAAAATCCGTAAAACTATATCAAAATCCCATTCGCATATTCCTATTATATATTAAATACAAAGAGAAATACGCAACGGCATTTTCGGAGCCGTTGCTCGGCGCCCGCAAGCGGGCTTGTATGAGGTTGTGCCGCCGGAACGTCGTCAAATGTCTGAAGCAGGCAGCCGAAAATATTTACGGAACCGGTTTTTATGTTGCAACGTTGTTTGTGCTTTTTCGCTTTAATGGTTCATTTATTTTTGACCATTTTTATAAATGCGGTCGCGTTTCTCGCGAAGCATATAATGCTGATAGCGGTTGCTTATCAGCATAGCCCGGAGTGTGCGCTTTACAGTATGGTTATCGATTTTGTGGACGATTTTTAATTACTTACGACAGAGTTGCCGTGCCGGCATGTTCTAATGTACAGAGCGCCGCCGCGCCAAACCGGTACGCGCAGGAACGCCCTGACCGGCAAAGATAAAGCCTCGTATTTTGCACATACTTAAAATATGGCGGACTTTGAAAAAGTATACGTTGGCGTTTTTCTGCACGTCGATTCGGACGGAAATATGAAACCCGTTGCCATTGAGTGGGAGAACGGTATTAAATATGAAATATCTAAAATAACAGACGTGCGGCAAGCTCCGCCGCAACATGTCGGCAGTATGCCGGCAATGCGTTATACTATACTTATTAACGGCTACGTCCGCGAATTGTATCACGAAACTTACTATGGGCGTTGGTTCGTCGAAAAGTTAAAGTGAAGCCTGCATTTGCGGCATTGCGTGAATACTTTTTTAGTATTTAACCGTTTATAATATAGTAGGAAGCAGGAGAGCTACCGATAATTATTTCTAATAAGTATTTCGTTAAAAACTTTTGCAATAAGTTCGTATCGGATTTGTGTTATATAAAAATTTAGTTTATAGTTTTAAATTTTGCATTATATATAATTAGAAATTTTTACAGGTTAGAATAGAAAAAGGTAGATTAAGCAAATGACATCGCAACTTCTTATTTTAGGTAATGGTTTTGATTTACATTGTGGATTGAAATCGAGTTATAAAGATTTCTTTCGTAGTGCTATAACATTATTGGACAAGTCTGGAATTCCAAAATTACAATCAGAGACACCAGGTTTTTGGGAAGAACTTTTGCTCGAATATTACAAAGCATATGGAAATCAAGATTACGATTGGTGTGATTTTGAGAAAATTATAAAAGATACAATATGTTATGTGGTTTTGGGTAAGATTGATTCTACAAATATATCTATTGAAAACGGAATATGGAAAAATGCTTTGGATAGTGCAATATTAATGTGTTCACCGCCAACTGATAAAATTAAAGAGTTGGATGATCCTATTAAAATATATTTGTTTAATTATTGTGTAATTTTTTTTTCTCGATGTCAAAATAATAAAATTAATTTAACATATAATAGAGCGCTTTACCTTTTAATCAGTAATCTAACACAAGAGTTACATAACTTGGAAAGACAATTTTGTAAATATATTAAAAATAATATAATTAATCCAAACAG
>CAJTRW010000007.1:46599-47354 GCA_910578765.1 uncultured Christensenella sp. | reverse complement strand
AGCGGGAACCAAATGATCATAATACTGGGACTTTTGTAAATAAAATAAAAAATTTATTAACAGATGAGTGGTCCAAATTAAAAAATATATTTATATTGAGTTTTAATTACACTTCATTATTCGATATATTAGATGTTAAAAGTCCATGTCTTTATAGTAATGTTCATGGTAAATTGTGTAATAAAAATTGTATAAATAGCTGTAATACTTATAACATTATATTTGGGATAGATGATACTTTAATTCAATCACACGGAGAATATGAAGAATTAAGACGATTTAGCAAAACTTATAGAAAAATGATTGATACTAATACGCCGCAAAGCGTGTTACCGAGTAAAGATCAAACTTTAAAAATAAAATTTTATGGTCACTCTCTCAGCGAAGCAGATTATTCGTATTTCCAAAGTATATTTGACTACTATAATCTGTATAACAACACTAATGTTAGTTTATATTTTTATTATTCTACAGGTTTCGAGCAAATTGATGAAATTTATAAATTAATTAATTCTTATGGCAAAACATTACCTAATAAAGCACAAGGCAAAAATTTAATACATAAGTTGCTTTTGGAAAATAGGCTTAAAATTATTGAAATAGAATAAACATAAAAAGAGTACTTTGGAAACTGATATTTAATAAAAGAAACAAGGCATTTCAAAATTGGGACTGTATTGGGACCAAATAAAATTTTGCTTTTTTCAACAAATTAGAATTATTAAAAAAACTTAAAAAAAGCGGTAAAATCAGCT
>CAJTRW010000007.1:40693-46572 GCA_910578765.1 uncultured Christensenella sp. | reverse complement strand
GTTTTGGTGCGGATGAAGGGATTTGAACCCCCACGGTCACCCACAGGAACCTGAAACCTGCGCGTCTGCCAGTTCCGCCACATCCGCAAAACATTGTATATTATAATTGACTGAAATGTTTTTGTCAAGCTTTACAAACGCTTTTAAAATATTTTATAAAAAAGCGTAAAGTTTTACAATGGTATAGAACAGTAAAGGAACTGCTCTGTACCATTTTTTTTACTGTTCAAATACGATAACGGCGGCGGCATTACGCAAAGGACGGTAACGACAATGACAGTAATCACAAAAAAAGTAGTAATTGAAAATGAGGAATTTGTACTTATTAAAGACAATTCCGCAAACGGCGTTTATTACGGAACTATCCCGTATAGCGAACTTGACGAAAATGGCAAGCTAAAAAGACAACTTAACGGCTATGATATGGCAATAGTTTTATTAAGTGATAGCGTTGAGCGTAACGAAAGTCCGCTTGTATCAGCAATAAAGGAAAGGCAACGCCGTATCCCTCTTGATAGGTTTATTACCGAGGGGCATACGAAAGAGGAAATTATACAATTCATTTTGGCAATGTAAGCAAAACGGCTGTGCTAACGGCTTGACGGGCAAATAAAATCAAAGGAATTTAAATTAATGAAAAACGGAACGGAAAAGTACATTGAAACGGTTAAATACCTTGAACGGCTTTATGATTTTTGCAATGAAAAGCTATTCGATAACGAGTTGGACAAGCCTGTAATTACAGTACAGCTTGACGGTAAAAATAAGGCGTACGGTTGGTTTACTTGCGGTAAGGTATGGAAAGAAAACGACAAGGACGACGGGGCGCACGAAATCAATATTACGGCGCAGTACCTTAACCGTCCCGTAAAACAGATAGCGGCAACAATGATACACGAGCAGTGCCATTATTACGCCGAATTAAACAATATTCAAGATACTTCCCGCAGTGGTACATATCATAACAAATTATTTAAACAGATAGCCGAAAAACACGGCTTAACAGTAAGTAAAATGCCGACGATAGGTTGGTCGCATACGGAGTTAAAACTCGATACGGACGCGCTTATAACGGACTTTATAAAAGATAACCCCGAAACGCTTATTTACCGTACCCCCGTATTTGCGGGGCAAATGGTTAAAACGTCAAGCACTCGCAAATATGTTTGCCCGTGCTGTCAACAGTCCGTAAGGGCAACAAAGCAAGTCAATATAATGTGTCTTGATTGTAATCAACCTATGATGGTTGAAGAATAAGGCGGGGTGATTATATGGCAAGAAGTGTTTCTATTCCCGAAAGGTATGATATTTGGCAACAGGATTTAACAAAACCCTATATTGCGTTGCAGTTTATGGGTTTTGTTAAAACACAGAACGAGGCAAAAGAACTGTTAAAGGCTTTCAATTTTTGTGATAAGCAAGCGGTTGAAAGTGGTTTTCACGCATATTTCTTTACTTGTGGAAAGTTAAGAAATGAATAAATATAGGCTTATACCCGCCGTTTAATTCTCCTTGACGGCGAAATAAGACAAGCGGGGGTCTGCCTCTGCCCCCGCTTTATATCGGGAAACGCAAGCGCGAAACAGGCGAAAAAGTTTGTTAAGGCGGCGCAACTCCGCCATTTCCCGACCAACCCCGTAAGGGGTAAATAAAAATATGCGTGCCGTATGCAACAAGCGGTAAAGGAAAAATCAAAAAATGGCAGAAAAGAAAGTTATGGAACAGAATACGGTAAACTTTGTAGCGGAAATTTCGGCGGACGGGAATTTTATTATTACCCGTGAGCCTATCAAGGGCGCAAACGGTAAACAGCTTAAAACGCAGGACGGGCGTTTATACTACGCCTATTTTATTAACGGCAAATTGCGCGGTCGTGCGGTAAAGGTTGATTTTAGCCCGAAAGACAAGGGCGGTTATACTCCACTTGATTTGGTTTTTGACGTTTCCCCGAAAGCGGAATTATTTATAACCGAAGTAACGCAGGAAATTAATGGCAAAAAGCAGAAAAGGACGGTTTATACGGTCAATACCGTTGACGAAAACGGCGTTATATGGAAAGCCGAAGTTAAGCCCACCCGTACGAGTGATAGAGATACGCTTGCAATGTTGATAACTTTAATCGGCGCACAGATAAAAACGGAAACGGTCGATGAAGCCGAAACGGCATAAAAATTGAAAGTACACTTTCAAAAACGGTAAACCCCGTCTGTGAAAAGCGGACGGGGCAAAACCGAAAATAATTATTTCTCTTTAACAGTAAAATTCCCCGTAGGGGTGTTGCTCCCTGCAAGGGTGTTGAAAGAAAACGAAACGGACGGAATTAAGCAAAATCACGGGCGTTAAGAAAAATAAGTCATAACGAAATGTAGCGCAATTTTGCAGACGGATAGTTAGAAATAAATAAAAGGTTGGTGAATAAGTTATGGCGAATTATTTAAATACAGGTAAAAAACAGTATACCGAAGCGGAAAAGAAAGCGTTTCATATGGGGCGTGCCTTTGCAACGGCAAAAGCAGGTAAGCGTGTTAAATTGCCCGATAATGAAAAGATTAAACAGTCATTTAAAAACGGCGTAAATAAAGTGCGTTCGGGCAAATCAAGTGGTGGTAAAAAGTCTACGCAAACAACTTGCGCAAATTGTGGCTCACCACTTTATGTTGTGGACGGTAACGGCGTTATTGTAAAAGTACTTGACGGGGGTAAAGCAAAATGAAAAAAATTTTAAGCGGAATAACCTCTTTCTTGCTTGTTGGCGTATTGGTCGGCGGCGTATGCGCTTGCGGTTATGCTTCGCGCGATAAAAGCGGTAAGTGGTTCGGCAATAGCGATTTTAAATCGTGGCATTGGTCGGATAATACGGACGATAAACAGTCTGATGATGATAAAGCGGATAATAAGCCCGTTGAAACATTTACGGGTTCAACCCTTGATATTATTGAAAAAGACGGCATACAGCTTTATAGTGCAAGGTTGCCCCGTGCGGCTTATGCGGCAAATGGAATAAGCGAAACGGCGGATAGTGCTTATACTTTAACGGCGGAAGTGTTTCCCGATTATGCAAACGATAAATCGCTTGATTGGTCGGTAGCTTGGCAAATTCCTGATAGCGAATGGGCAACGGGCAAAACCGTCACTGATTATGTAACAGTTACTCCGAATACGGACGGCGGCAACATTGCTGTATGCGCTTGTTTACAAGATTTCGGTGAACCCGTAAATATTATAGTTTCAAGCCGTTCAAACCCGCTTGTTTTCGGCGTAGTTGCAGTGAATTATTATCAGCGTGTAAAATCGTTAAGTTATTCATTTAGTCTTGACGGCAAACCCGTAAATGCGGTTGAAAGTAACGGTGTTTATAAGGTCGATTACACGGGCGAAAAGAAAAATTATGCTGTTGAAATCGTACCCGTTTATTCGGCTTATACTCTTATAGATACGTATTCCACCGAAATAAGCGGCGCATTGACTTCTACTTTTGGCTATACGGCGGCGACTTCGCTTACTACTTTGGAAATTCCTGCTGGCTTAACGGGCGGCGACCCCGAATTAACCGAAAATGCCGTTAATTGGTGTAATTGGGTTAAGCGTGACGAATTTGATAGGTCTTGGGGCTATGAGTATATCCAAATGAACCGTGGCTTAATGTTGGGTAACAACGTTGACGCTTTCGGACATACATTAAAACCCGTTTATATTTTGACGGCGGAAGAGAAAGCACACCCCCGTTGTGCTTATTATATTTCGTTGATAAGCGACAATGATAATTTTGCTAATGAAGCGGCTTTTAATACGGCGAAAGATAGATTTAATAATTACACCCCGTCAGCCTATACGTTTATGGATAATGTATCTGTCGCAAATTACAACGACTTTGTAAACGCCGTTAAACGTTGTAATAGCGTAAATGTCGGCGTTGTGCAATATACAGTTAAGGTTACGGGTACTTATTCAAGCTATGAAACGGTTTTAAATCTCGGATATAATGACGAGTTTAAAATCGAAGTTTCGGACATTGATTTGTCTGATACGCAAATCGGGTTTTAAGGCGGTGTAGTTATGAAAAATAAAAGAGTTAAAAGAAAATATATAACTGTCTTTTTTGCTCTGTTATTGTTTGTAATTGCGTTTATCGGCGGGCGGGGCATGTTCCCCGCCTTTGCTGATACTGCGGGTTATACAAACGTATTAACAGACTTGCAAAAGGATAGTAAGTTTAATGTAGGCGAATATAGCGACGATATAAACGACTTTGAAATCAAGTCGGACTATTATTCGATACAAGTTATTCAAATAGCCGAAAGCACGGGCGGGGAATTGTTTATATACACTTATCAGCCTTGCCAAAATATTACATATCTTGTAGCTCTACAAGTTAATATGGCTTTAACTGACAAAGTGGGTTTTGAAGTTACTCCCGATACACAATTAACGGATAATGACAAACCAAAACTTTACGATTTGACACTGTTAAGTTGCGAGGGCGTTTTTTGCAAATATAAGGTAAATGATTTTACCGTAAGCAGTGATACCGTGCGATACTATAATATTATAAGTCTTTTTCGTGATTTTATAGACGGTGATAGTGATGCTGGTTATGATAACACAACAGAAGCGGTTGCTTGCAATGTAGGCAGGTTATATAAAGCCGAAACCATTGACGGCGTTGTCAAATATTACTGTAAATACATTGACGTTATGAAAATCCTTAACCCCTTTGTCGGTTTCTTTTCGTTCTATGACGGTATGACATGGGATAGTGCGCTCGGTTTAGCTCCCGATAAATATACAGATGTCCATTTTATTGCTTTTACCCCTGATAGACAAATCGATACTTTAAAAGAGGCTGATATAACATATCGGACACAATCGTATCATATTAAACCTTTTCACGAGGGTACAGATTACGGCGAAAAATCAGCCCCGCAATATGTAACGCTTACGGGTGAAATGAAAGATAGTTCCGTTGGCGGTTTTGGCGGTCTTAAATTTAGTTGGAAATGTATTCAACGAACCGCAGAATTTATTAAGTCGATAAACCTTACCGAAGATAATGTAGGCTATGAATATGTTAAAAATAGTGAATTTGTTCTTGTATTTTATAAAACTCCTTTTACGGATAAAGAGGTTTATAGCTTTTCGCAAGGTCATAGCCACGAAATAAAAGGTACAAAGGTTTCTAACGTATCTATACTTCGTCTTATGTTTGATACGGCGGGTAAAACTTATAATCTTGGTACGCTTATGAACCAACAGACGGGCAGTAATATACCTGTAAATGCAAATAAGCCCGTTGGCTTTTGGGCGTTCATATGGCGGTGTATAGTTCGGTTGTTTAATGGCACGGCAACGCTTTCAGAGCAGATTGTCGCTGTGGTTGCTTTGTTTTTTGTTTTGCTATTTGTGCCTATTGTATTAACCGTATTGAGCTTTGTTTTTCCCGCTTTCGGAGCGGTAATGAAAAATATTTTTAAGGGCTTATGGATAGGTATAAAATATTTGTTTATCGGTCTATGGTACGTTATAAGTTCGCCTGTAAGATTAATTATATGGATAGTTCATAAGAAAAAGGGCGACGGTTAATCGCCCTCGCCCTTTTGCTCTTGTGAATTGTCTTCTATTTCGGTTAATTTTTTTTTGGTAGTTAATTTTTCAATTTGTTTTTCTAATATGATTATAAAACATATCATTGCCGCAAAGACAATTAAAAATAAAACGGCTAATACTATAATTCCTGTTTCTAAATTTTGAATTTGTGAGTTTGTTGAATTTAATAGATAAGTAATCATAAAACCCCTCTGTAAGAATTTACAAAAATTATAACATTAGTAAAAGGAAAAATCAAGTTAAATTGAAAGTACACTTTCAAAAAAGGAATTATA
>CAJTRW010000007.1:0-40683 GCA_910578765.1 uncultured Christensenella sp. | reverse complement strand
TGATATTAATTATATACGCCCCGCCCCGATACGGCAAAACGATTTTGGCAACGCATTTTGCTAATATGGTAGCTTTTGACCGTTCACGGACGCGCGCTATGCAAAATGAAATTTTGACAAAGCAGGCAAATGGCTTTGAGAGTTTAAAAACAATTCCAAATCATTGTGTCGCGGCGAATTATGATATGCGTTTGCGTAAGTTCGGATATACGCCCCGCGCACCCCGCCGTATAAACCCGTTTAGGCTCGGCTATTCAAATCAATTGGTTAAAACTCATTTTAGTTTGCCGTATGAATTTTACGTTATAGACGAAGCGCAAAAGTATTTTAATAGCCGAATGGCGTTGTATTATCCGGATTGGCAAAGCCGTTTTTTTGAACAGCACGGGCACGATAATTTGGACTTTTGTCTTACAACTCACCGTCCTATGCTTATTGACCCGAATGTTCGTGAATTGGCTGTGCTTATCGAAGTTATGAAATTGGATACACATTTTAATGACTTCGGTAAACCCAACAGGTTTGATTGGGATTGCCGCTTCTTTGATAGTAGTAGTGCGTGGGAAAGTTATATGTCGAGCGGCAAAAAGGATAAGGGGTGTTATAAATCTATTGATTTTACGGATACGCAAAATTTGCACGATTGTTATGACCACCAAAGCTGTAAACCGAAATTTTATGACGGGCATATGGATGAAGATTTTGATTATCTACCAAGTGAACTGACTGGTGATAGGGCAGAAGATTATATTAGAATTCTTGAAAAATTCGATGACGAATACCCGACAGGGTTTTATCAGAAAAGGACGGCGCTATGTTAAATTATAATAAAAATAAATTAATCAATAAGTGTCTTTTAACGTATTATCAGACTTTTGCTTGTACACTCGATACTGCGGACTATGTTCCCGAAAAGTACAATGACAAAATATTGAAATATATATTCAAAAATATGAAAAAGCAATTCCGTAAACTTGATAGGGAAGATAGGATATATCAAGCGGAACAGCGTAAAAAAGCCCGTTTAAAAGCTAAACAGGTACAAAAAAATAAAATCGATAAGGAAGTGAAAAACAATGGCAAATAATAATCGTAGGCGCAAATCGGGCGGTTGGGCAAAAACTAAAAAATACCCGCACGAAAGACACCCCGCAAATTATGTGCGTAAGGTCGGGGATAAAATTGAGTATCTGACTTTTACACACGCACCCGAAGTGAAGTTACCGAACGGCGCAGTTATTCAGACCGTTCCTATGGCTGACAATGTAAGCAAAAAGGAACGTGAAGAAAACGCCCGTAAAGGTTTAAAGCGTGGTGAAAATCGCTCTTATGCGTACCCCGTTGTATTCGAGGGTAAGCGTTCAGCGTTACATAAGGAAATTGCAAACGAGTTCGAGCCTATACCTTTTGATAAGGCGCGTATCGAAACAATGTTTAAAATATTCCCCCGTGTTAATGTCAAATTTACAGGTAACGGAAAAGGCAATAAAAAAGCCCCGAAATAATTCGAGGCATAAAAAAAAAGAAAGTGCCACGAGCGATATTTCAGCTTATGTGCGTGGGGGCTACAAGCGACGAAACAGTAAACTGTTAAGGCGAGCCAAACACTTTCTATGTGTCTATTATACGGCTTATAATGCCGTAAGTCAACAAAAAATAATAAACAAAATATAATTGAAAGTGCACTTTCAAAAAAGGCGGTTTTTATGAAAGTTTATTGCCGTTATGCGGTTATAGATAAGGCTACGGGTTATGAATTGGCTTGTGGCGAAAAATATAAAGATTTTCAAAATAGTGAAATTCGTTATATCGAATTTGCTGTATGGCGTGATTTCCCGTTCTTTTGGCGTAAAGCTTATGAATATTTTCGTACTTTAACTATTAAAGGGCGTGAGTGTGTTATCGTGTATTGGGTTGTGCGCGATAAAAAACGTGTTTCTAATTATTCATATTGGTTTAAGGGGCGTTATTTTTTGCGTTCGCGTAGTTATTTTGAGCGTGGGCTTTCTTGCCTATGCGATTATTTAATTGAAGATTTTGGGGTGTAAAAGAGTGAAAACATTAGCTGAAAAGGTCGCGTATAACGAAACGCAAAATACGGGGTTTTCGCACGGTTATTGTACGGGCGTTAAGTTTTATCAAAACTACGGCAAAGGCGGTGCGCCCGTTGACAAGAAAGGTCATAACGAGTATATAGACGATATGAAAAAGGCGGCTAAAAAACATAGTTATGCAAAAGGCTTTATGTGCGGTATTCGTGATGCCGCGAACGAGCGCAAGGCAAAGAAAAGATAACACTTTCCTTTATTAGGAAAATTCCCCCGTAGGGGGTGTTGCTCTCTGCAAGAGTAATGCTCCCGTAGGGTGATTAAAAAGGGGCAATTTATGAACGTAAGCAATTTAATACCAATGGACGATTTAACGGGTTGTCCGTTTCCCTTTTTCGGCTCTCCAGTGCAACAGCCGAAAAAGGTTTATAAAATATACAATGACGGCGGTCATTATATCGCAACGCAGGTATTCCGTCCGTATACCTGCAAACCGAAAGATTTACCGCCTAAACGCAATAAAACAGACGATTATACGGACGAACAAAAGGCAACGATTTTGCGCCGTATAATGCGTGATAAGCGCAAAGGTCTTGACGAAAATGGCAAAAAGAAAGATAAAAATGCCGTTGATAAAATCGACTTATCACGCGATAACGGGGCGCATTGCTCCCGTTCCGCTCTCGACATACTTTTTGACAGTCTGTATTTTACGGCGTTTAAACAAGGCTTAAAGGACAATAAACTTGATAAGCCTATGTCGGACTTTATACGGGCGGGTATATTGAAGTTATATCCCGATATGGACGGGTTGGACGAATATATCGCAGACAAAATAAAACGCAAGTTAAATAACTTGCACCACCGTAAAAAGCGGTTTAGGCGCAAAGCAAATCTGAATAATTGGAATTACTTTGTAACGTTCACTTACGACGATACAAAGCATACCGAAGAAACGTTTAAAAAGAAACTGCGTAAATGCCTTTCTAACCTGCATACCCGCAGGGGTTGGAAGTATATGGGCGTGTTTGAAACTGCCCCCGATACGGGGCGTTTGCACTTTCACGGGCTTTTATATGTGCCTGTGGGTGAAATGCTCGGAATGATAACGGAAAAGCAAGATTACAGTACAGCGCAAGGAAAAATACAGACAAGGAATGAAAACAGTTTTTTTGCCGAAAACTTCGGCAGAAACGATTTTTGTGAAGTGAGTAAAAGCGAAATGAAAAACGGAAAACGAACGGAATACATATTGAAATACATAGGAAAGACTAACGAACGTATTTGTTATTCAAGGGGCATACCGACGGAAATTTGCAAGGTTATTGACGGTGACGACATAATAACGGAAATGCATGACTTCGTGACAAAGTACATACTTTTTGACGATATTATAAGTTGGGAACGTGATATAATGCGTTACCGATATTGCAAGCAAATGTCCGTAACGGACTTGCTGTGTAACCCGCATTTATCGGCTTAAAGCAACGGCAAAAAACAGAATACGAAAGTCTTTACCACCTATGTATTACATACGGTGTTTTTTGGCGTTGTCCGCAAGGTGTTGTTTTGCCGTTTACGGCAATGTTTTTATTGCAAATGGTTTGGTTAGGGGGCGTGGCTTGCCCGCCCCCTGCCTGTAAAATGCTATTTAGCGTTAGTTTGTCGGTCTGTCAGTCGGTAAAACAACGCGCCACCTTGTCACGGGGCGCGAAGCGCACCGCTCGTCTATAACAAGGTGGCGCGCTGTGCTCTCTATGGTAAATTTACCATAAAAATAAAGGCGTTTTGCGTGGTTTATTCTGTGGGCTTATGGCTTGCGTTTTGTGGGCTGTCTTTGCCTTTTCCCGTGTAGCTGTACAGGCAAAAAAATAAACCGCTTACAACGCTTAAACGCTGTCGGCGGTTTGCTGTTTTTTGAAAGTGCACTTTCAAAAATTTGTAGGTTTTAAAAGGCTGTCGACTGTAACCCCGTAATAGTTGGCAAGGGCTAACAAATATCGCAAGCTCGGCGCAACTTCTGCCCGTTCCCATTGGCTCAAATTCTTTTGGTCAACGTGTAGGGCTTTGGCTACTTCGGTTTGACTTCGCCCGCTGTCTTGCCTTAGGCAAATGATATTAATTGCAAGGTCTATTTTTGGCTTGCTGTTCTCGTCTGCCGTTGCTCTTTGGTTGTTTAGGTTTATAAGTGCAATTCTTGCGGTTGTGGAATAATTGGGAAATAGCATAACGCTATTATATGGTAAATTTACCATATTGTCAAGGATTTTCACAATGAAAAATGATAACATTAAAAACAAACTTGTTGATATAGAAAATAAGCTGAACGTGCTAATAACTAAAACAGTTGAACGCCCCGCCCCGTTTACGTTGCACGCTTGGCTTAATGAGTGGTTAAAGGTAACTAAACCGCCTACGCTCTCTAAAAAATGGCTTGACTGCTTGCACTGTAATATTAACCGCTTGCAAATGTTATTGCCTGATAGGCTGTTAAATGAATATAACGTTGCTGACTTCGCAACGGCTATTTATTCAATTCCTATGAGTTATACCCGCTCGGTGTGTTATGGCGTTTTGTGGTCGGCTTATAATCAAGCGGTTAAGCTCGGCTATGTGTCCGCTAACCCGTTGGACTGTATGGCACGGGTAAAGCATACCCGTAAAAAAGGGCGTGCGCTTACTCTGGACGAACAACGGCAATTTTTACAAGCGATAGAGAATAACCCCCGTAAAGCTCTTTACTTGTTTTACCTTTTAAGCGGTGTGCGCTGTTCGGAAGCTCTCGCCCTGCGTTGGTCTGACATTGACTACAACGGCGGGCGCATACACATACAAGGCACGAAAACGCCCCGCGCAAATCATTATATTCCGCTATTTCCGCAAGTTTGCGCCGTGTTGGCTGATTTGCCCCGCAATGGTGAGTTTGTATTCCCTTACACTTACTACGCCGTTAAAAGTCATTTTCAGCGCTTAAAACGTATACACGGCTTAAACTTCCGCTTGCACGATTTACGGCATACTTTTGCAACCCGTTGCATTGAAAGCGGTATCAGTATTTTTACGGTGTCGAAGTGGTTAGGGCATACAAGCATAACAACAACGGCGGGCGTTTATGCTCACTTGCTGACAGACTTTGAACGGCAAGAAGTGCAACGCTTTGACCCGAAAATTTAAGATGATAAAGGACGATTACGCAACCCGTAACCGCCCTTTTTTTAGTCTTGGCAAAGTATGTAATTTGTGTCCACGTCTAACAGCTTGCAAAGGTTTGCAAGCGTATCAAGGGCGGGCATTGCTTTGCCTGCAAGATAGCAAGCGATAGTTTGTTGTTTGATATTTAATGCTTTTGCTATTGCTGTTTGGCTCATACCGCTTTGCCGTATGGTTTCGGCTATTCTCGTTTGAATTTGTTGTAATGTTATCATTTTCTTTTGCACTCCTTTTTGAAAGTGTACTTTCAAAAATATTTTACAGAAAATATCTGTAAAATGCTTGCGTTACAGATAACTTCTGTGATATTATACTTTTACAGATAATGTCTGTAATATTTTTGCTGACCTATCGGCGCAACGGGGAAAGGTGGTTTAAATGAAAGTATTAGTTTGTATGGAAGTTACCGACAAGGCAACGGAAAAAATCGTTGACCGCGTTCAAGGGGTTTTTACGCACGCAGAGTGTAAAAGCCTTAATGAGTTTATCGACTTGTACGGGGCTGTGATTGACTTTTATTTGTCGAGTAAACTTAAAGACAATTACTGTGAGGACTTTTACTTGATTTGTCTTGATTTTTTCGAGCTTTTCGACTTGGTCGGCTCTTCTTTTGATGATGGTGATATACCGAGGGAGTTTAAATGGTTAGGTTAATTGATTGGCGCGGTTGGAATATAACCGCCGAAACTGCGGAAAATATCCGCAATGGGGATATAAACGCCCGTAACCGCTTTTACTTCGATAATCTCGAACGTATTCGCAAAATGGCTTACGGCTACGCTCGTAAAAATGTTCGCTGTGCAGGGCTTGAAGACGATTTAATTAACGGCGTTTGGGTTGATTTGGGCTACTTCAAGCAAGACAACGGAACGCCCGTAAAAGACGGCTTGACGCTTTCTCGCTTTGTGTATTCGTCTTTTCGCTTTGCCCCTTTCGGCGGGTTGCTGTACTGTTCGGAAAATAATCCGAAATTACTTTCGGGCGGTGGTTTGGCTACATACGCCCCCGAAGTGCTTTCTCTTGATAAGCCTTTCGGCGTGGGTGATAATCGGCATCAGGACGAAGACAACGCCCGCACGCTTGGGGAAATCGTTCCCGCTCCCGAAATGGTTTTAACCGCTAACAATGCGGACGAGTTAAAGGCTCTTTGCGCTGATTTGCTTTCGCCCCGTTGCCGTGAATACTTTGCGTATTTTATTGACGGTTTCTCCCCGTCCGTTATAGGCTTTAAAATGGGGTTAAATGGCACGGCTTACGGCTCTTTAAGTAACCGTATGCGCAAAGCGTTGCAAGGCAATTATAAACTTGTTCTTGACCGCTTAAACGCTATCGGCGTTGATGTGGAATATTATATAAGACTTAACCCCGCCGACAGTTCAAGGGGTGAGCGCAAGTATAAACTTACGGACGAGCAACGGGCACGGGGTCGGGAAAGTATGCGCCGACAGCGTGAACGCAAAAGGGCTTTGCTGTTGGCAGGCAACGCATAGGACAACCGCAAAGGCACGGAAAACAAAAAACAACTTTCCTTTAAAAGGAAAATTCCCCGCAAGGGGTGTTGCTCCCTGCAAGGGTGTTAAAAGATAATGCAACGGTTTTGGCGGTTTTAGGGTTGCGGGCGTGGCTTGCCCGCCCGCCTTACGGCAAGCGTTTAACGGTCTGTCTGTCGGTAAAACAGCGCGCCACCTTGTTACGGGGCGCGAAGCGCACCGCTTGTCTATGACAAGGTGGCGCGTTGTACTCTCTCGGCTAAAATTCAATAGAAAATCAACAAAATACAAACGAAAAGGACGGTGATTTTTATGAAACAAAAAGGTACAAAAAATTTAACTTATACGCAACGGTTGCAACTCGAAATATTATTAAAAGCGGGAATACATAAAAAGCAAATCGCAAAACAACTTGGTTTATGTCTTGCAACCGTGTATAACGAACTAAAACGGGGCGAATGTACGCAAAAGCAATACAGTTATACAGATTATTGGGGCGAAAGTCATTATAAAACAGTTACTGCGTACAGTCCGAATATAGCGCAAGATAAATACCGCCTGAATATGACTGCTTGCGGTGCGCCGTTAAAAATCGGCAACGATTATGATTTTGTGCGTTACGTTGAAAAGCGGGTTATAAAAGACAAAATTTCTCCGTGCGCGGTTGCGGGTGAGATTAAGCGCAACAACACTTGTAAAACGGTTGTAAGCAAAACTACAATGTACCGTTATATTTCTATCGGCTTGTTTATGAATATTAAAATGTGTCATTTGCCTTTTTGTAGCCGTGTAAAACATTATCGTAAGGCGATTGCGAAACGTGCGCCGAAAGGTACAAGCATTGAAAAACGTTCTGCGGAAATTACCGCCCGTAATTCGTTTGGTCATTGGGAAATGGACTGCGTTATCGGCAAGCAAGGTACACGGGAAACGCTGTTGACTTTTACTGAACGTTTAACCCGCTATGAAATTGTGATGCGTATGCCTGACCATAAAACCGCAACTGTTGTGCATTTTGTAAATAAACTTGAAAAACAGTATGGAAAGCGTTTCCGTAAAGTCTTTAAAAGTATAACCGTTGACAATGGTGTTGAATTTTCTGACTTTGACGGGCTTGAAAAATCAATATACGGTGGTAAGCGTACAAGCGTTTACTATTGCCACCCGTATTGCTCTTGTGAGCGTGGCTCAAATGAACGGTTAAACCGTGAAATTCGCCGACTGCTTCCGAAAGGAACGGACTTTTCCAAAGTCAACGATAGTAAAATAAAAGCCGTTGAAACGTGGGTAAACTCATATCCCCGTGAAATTTTCGGCTATGCTACAAGCGCGGAAATGTTTACAACTCAATTACAAGCAATATAAAATAAATTGAAAATACACTTTCAAAAAATAATTAAACCGCCGAAAGACGGTTATTTAATCGTATAATAAAAAGAACGTAACACGGTGGTTACGCTCTTTTTTGTGGATAAGTCTTTTATGTAAAAGACTTGTTTTTGTATAATTTACTGCGCTTAAAAATTTTTTGAAATTTATCAAAAAAATTCTATAAAATTACTTGACTTTATATATTTTATAAAAAAGACAGAAACTATGTTTTTTTTAATAATAAATAAATAAATAATTAAATAATTAAATAATTAAATAAATAATTAATTAATTAATTAATTAATTAATCATTAAGAGCTTCGCATTCGCGCATACATAAAGGTAAAAAATATTTGTTTTTTATTAACAATTTTTATAATTAAGTAACAATAATAGTCATTTGCAAAATTTTGTGTCGTAAAGGTTGAAACCGTACAATATATTTGATATTATTTTATCGATAAATAATTACTTATTAAATTTTAGGCTGTTTTGTCAATAATTAAATTGTTAAAGATAAAACGAATTAGGAGGGTACATGGATTTCAAATTTAATTACGGTGTATGCGACAGTGTTGAAAGGCTTGAGCAGGAAATTGCCAGAGTGAGAGCGGCGCAGAAAATTTTTGCGACTTATTCGCAAGAACAAGTAGATAAAATTTTTGCTGCTTGCGCAATTGCGGCAAATAAGGTGAGGATACCTCTTGCGAAACTTGCGGTGCAGGAAACGGGCATGGGCGTAGTGGAAGATAAGGTTATAAAGAATCATTATGCTTCCGAGTATATTTATAATTCTTACAAAAACGTTAAAACGTGCGGTGTAATAGAGGAAAACAAGGCGTACGGTTTAAAGAAAATTGCAGAACCGATTGGAGTTGTCGGTGCGGTAATACCGACGACAAATCCCACTTCGACGGCAATTTTTAAAACGTTAATAAGCCTCAAAACACGTAACGGCTGTATTATAAGTCCGCATCCGCGTGCGAAAAACAGCACGATTTCTGCGGCTAAGGTCATTTACGAAGCGGCAGTGGAAGCAGGCGCGCCCGAAGGAATAATAAGCTGGATAGACGTTCCCACGCTTGAAATGACTAATTTATTAATGAAAGAGGTAGACACGATACTTGCTACGGGCGGTCCTGGTATGGTGCGCGCTGCATATTCCAGCGGCAAACCCGCCATTGGTGTCGGTGCAGGAAATACACCGGCAATTATCGACGAAAGCGCGGATATAAGCCTTGCCGTAAGTTCGGTCATACATTCCAAAACGTTCGATAACGGCATGATATGCGCGTCAGAACAGTCTGTAATAGTCGCCGATAAAATTTATGCAAAAGTCAAAAAAGAGTTTTCGGCAAGGGGATGCTATTTTTTAGACGAGCAAGAGACGGAAAAAGTAAGAAAGACCATAATAATAAACGGTTCGCTCAATGCAAAAATCGTAGGACAGAGCGCGAAAAAAATTGCAGAGCTTTCGGGGGTTTCCGTGCCGGACGCAACAAAAATTCTTATAGGTGAAGTGGAATCCGTCGATTTGTCGGAGGAATTTGCGCACGAGAAGCTTTCGCCCGTACTTGCTATGTACAGAGCCGTAGATTTCAACGACGCGCTGAATAAGGCCGAAACGCTTATCGCGGATGGCGGTTACGGGCATACCTCCTCGCTGTATGTAGACGTGACTACGGCAAAGAACAGGATAGACGAGTTTGCCGAAAGAATGAAAACGTGCCGCATCCTCGTTAATACGCCTTCGTCGCAGGGCGGTATAGGTGATTTATATAACTTCAAGCTTATGCCGTCGCTTACGCTGGGTTGCGGCTCTTGGGGCGGAAATTCCGTTTCGGAGAACGTAGGGGTTAAACACTTGATTAATATTAAGACCGTTGCGGAAAGGAGAGAAAATATGCTTTGGTTCAGAGCGCCTCAAAAGGTTTATATAAAAAAGGGTTGCTTGCCCGTTGCGTTGGACGAACTTACAACCGTCATGAATAAGAAAAAAGCGTTTATCGTAACCGACAGCTTCCTTTATAAAAACGGTTTTACCAAATGCATTACGTCAAAGCTTGACGAATTGGGCGTCTCGCATGCTACGTTCTATAACGTTGAGCCGGACCCCACGCTCGCATGCGCGATAGAAGGAGCGCGCCAAATGCGCGCATTCGAACCCGACACAATTATCGCCTTGGGCGGCGGAAGCGCTATGGACGCCGCTAAGATAATGTGGGTTTTGTACGAGCATCCGGAAGCGGACTTTATGGATATGGCAATGCGCTTTATGGATATAAGAAAGAGAACCTATACCTTCCCCAAAATGGGCGAAAAGGCGTATTTTATAGCAATTCCCACTTCGGCGGGAACGGGTTCGGAAGTTACACCTTTTGCGGTTATAACCGACGAGAAGTCAGGCGTCAAATATCCGCTTGCCGACTACGAGCTTATGCCGAATATGGCAATAATAGATACCGATTTACACATGTCGGCGCCGAAAGGTCTTACGGCGGCTTCCGGTATAGACGCGGTGACGCACGCACTTGAAGCGTATGCTTCCATGATGGCGACCGATTACACCGACGGGCTTGCGTTGCAGGCTTTAAAAGTTATTTTCGAATATCTTCCCGCGGCATACGAAAACGGTCAGACAGACGTTGTCGCAAGGGAGAAAATGGCAAACGCCGCTACAATGGCGGGCATGGCGTTTGCAAACGCTTTCCTCGGCGTATGCCACAGTATGGCTCACAAGCTGGGTGCGTTCCATCATTTGCCTCACGGTATAGCGAATGCGCTTATGATAGACGAGGTAATCAAATTCAATTCGTCGGAAGCTCCGTCAAAGATGGGGACTTTCAGTCAGTACGATCACCCCAAAACAAAGCGCAGATATGCCGAAGTTGCCGAGTGTTTGAATCTCGGCGGTAAAAATGACGACGATAAGGTTAAAAATCTTATTAAGGCAATAGACGATTTAAAGAAAAAAATAGGCATCAAGAAGACCGTCAAGGACTACGGCATCGACGAACAAGACTACCTTGCAAGGCTTGACGATATGACCGAACAGGCGTTTGACGACCAATGCACGGGTGCAAATCCCAGATATCCGTTGATGAGTGAAATCAAACAGATGTACCTCAACGCATACTATGGTAAATAATAAGGAGGAAAATTATATGAAGCAGGAAATTTTTTCAAGGGCAGACAAAAATATTTACAGGGACGGCGACAAGCTTGTAAAGGTGTTTGACGCAAACTATTCCAAAGCGGATATTTTGAACGAAGCTTTAAACCATGCGCGGGTTGAGGAAACGGATTTGAACGTTCCCCAAATCAAATCGATAGAAGTGGTCGACGGAAAATGGGCTATAATTTTAGACTATATCGAGGGAAAAACCTTGCAGCAGCTTATGAATGAAAACCCCGAAAAAGAAGACGAATATCTGAACCTTTTCGTAGATTTGCAGCGCACGGTATTTTCAAAAACAGTGCCTATGTTAAACAAACTGAAAGATAAGTTACAGGCGAGAATTTCCGCTACCAATTCGGTTCTGGAAGCAACAACGCGCTACGATTTGCATACACGTCTTGATTCCATGCCCAAGCATACGCATCTTTGTCATGGCGACTTCAATCCCACAAATATAGTAATTAATGCGAACGGTATCCCTTACGTAATAGACTGGGCGCACGCGACGCAGGGGAACTCGTCTGCAGACGTTGCGCAAAGTTACCTTTTGTTTTACCTTGCCGGTAAAAAAGAGCTTGGCGACAAGTATTTAAAGTTGTACTGCAAAAAGAGCGATACGGCTATACAGTACGTTCAGCGCTGGATACCTATCGTCGCGGCTTCCCGCCTTGCAAAAGCAAAGTCCGATTCGGAGGAAGAAAAGTTCCTTCGCGGTTGGATAGACGTAGTGGATTACGAAAAAACACGACTGCAATATAAAGATAAAAAACTCTTGAATGAAAATTCAAGAGTTTTTTATCTTAATTAGGTTTCTGACTTTGTAAGATTTAAGTATACCTTCGTAGTCGGCGCCCTTTCGCTTAACAAATGGTAGTATGCCGAGTTTAAAAATTAAACTTCTTTTTATTGATTGAAAAAAATATTTCTTTTTATTTTTAACATCTTTGTACAGCCGCAAGGAAGCTTTTTTTATTTGCTTTTTAAACTTTGTATTTATAGGATTACGTGAAAAAGGCGTTTTACAAATAATAGTTCCGCACATTTTTGCGCCTGAATAGCTTAGTAATTTATTTAGTACTTTTGAAGTGTCTTTTCCGCCGTAATTTTCATACGTGGCTACGCTGATTGCATATTTTCCGTACAGCAACTGTTCTATAACGAAATGTCCGCGGTCTATTATCGTTTTCATCTGAGCGGATACGTTGCTTGCGTAAGTGGGCGAGCCTAAAATAATTCCGTCCGCTGTTGAAATGCTTCTTGATAATTTTTCCAAATCGTCGTCAAAAACACATTTTCCGTTTTTATAACATTGGCTGCAACCTATACAATATTTCAAATTAATTTCTGAAACGTTGTACAACTCGATTTGCACGTCTGTCAGTTCCGATAAGACCGAACGTATTTCATTCAATATAGTGTAAGTAGCGCCGTTTTTTCTTTGGCTACCGTTTATTATAATAATTTTTATCATATAGTAATTATATCAAAAGATAAGGTTTTTTTCAAGTTTATAAAATAAGTATATTAGGTCATTTTCTTGCAAAATTATGCAATCGCTGTTATAATTAATTTATGACAAAAGATAAAATTTGCTTTACCGCAGTTGAATATCCCGACGATCCGAACGTCGTTGGTTATTACTATTGGTATATATGTAATTTTGCCGACGTCGCGGAGGGAGATAAAGTTGTCGCTCCTTTGGGTAGGCACGACAATTTGCAGCAGGGCGTTGTAAGGCGCGTGATTTTCGCGGACGAGTCTAATGCTCCGTATCCCGTTCACAGCATAAAATATATTAAAAAAGTGATAAAAGATAAAAAGGAAGACAATGTTTAAAATAACGGATAAGCGCGTTCTTAACCCAACGGTTACAATGATGGACATTTATGCTCCGCTTGTCGCAAAAAAAGCGCAGGCAGGTCAATTTATCATTCTTCGCGTGGATGAGGACGGAGAAAGAATTCCGCTGACCGTCGCGGGATACGACAGAGAAGCGGGAACGGTTAAAATAATATTTCAGACAGTCGGCGCTACGACTATGCTTTTAAACAATAAAAACAAAGGCGATTACATACGGGACTTTGTGGGACCGCTCGGCTGTCCTACGCGTACTGACGGTATAAAAAAAGTTTGTATCGTCGGCGGAGGAGTAGGGTGCGCCATAGCTTTACCGGTTGCGCAAAAATTTCATGAACTGGGTTGCGAGGTACATTCGATAATCGGTTTCAGGAATAAAAGTCTGGTTATTTTAGAGGACGAATTTAAAAGTTGTTCCGACAGTTTGACCGTGATGACAGACGACGGCAGTTACGGCCGCCGCGGGCTGGTTACGGAACCTCTTAAAGAATTTATAGACAATGGCGAAAATTATGACGAAGTTGTTGCCATAGGTCCGCTTGTTATGATGAAATTCGTGGTTATGACGACAAAGCCTTACGGAATACCGACGACTGTTTCTATGAATCCTATAATGATTGACGGAACGGGTATGTGCGGCGGCTGTCGGCTCAGCGTCGGCGGAAAGACTAAGTTTGCCTGCGTCGACGGACCTGATTTTGACGGATTCGAAGTAAATTTCGACGAGGCGATTTCCCGCTCCCGTATGTATGCCGAATTTGAAAGAGAGAAACGGGAAGATTTGTGTAATCTGTTTAAAAAGGAGACCGAATAATGCCTTTGAAACCCGAAAAACATAAAATGCCCGTTCAGTCCGCAGACGTCCGTGCGCATAATTTCGACGAAGTTGCATTGGGTTATACGGAAGAAATTGCAGTGGCCGAAGCCGACAGATGCTTGAACTGCAAAAACAAACCGTGCGTGCAGGGGTGCCCTGTAAATATTTCCATACCCGATTTTATAACAAAAATAAAACAGAGAGATTTCGAAGGCGCTTACGGGGTAATTGCAGGTTCGTCGTCGCTTCCGGCAATTTGCGGCAGAGTCTGTCCGCAGGAAACTCAGTGCGAAAGCAAGTGTACGCTTGGAATCAAGTTCGAGCCTGTTGCAATAGGCAGACTGGAACGTTTTGCGGCAGACAGGCACAACGCTTGTTCTGACGGAAAAATTCAAACTCCCGCCGATAACGGTTTTAAAGTGGCTGTTGTAGGTTCAGGCCCTTCGGGTCTGGCGTGCGCGGGCGATCTTGCGCGCAAGGGATATAAAGTTTCCGTATTCGAAGCCTTGCACGACGTCGGCGGAGTGCTTTTATACGGAATACCGGAGTTTCGCTTGCCTAAGGAAATAGTGCGAAAAGAAATCGAAGGCTTAAAAAAATACGGGGTCGAAATCCGTACCAACGTCGTAGTCGGTAAAACCGTAACCGTCGACGAATTGTTTGAAAGCGGTTTTAACGCCGTATTTATAGGTACTGGCGCCGGATTGCCGAAATTTATGGGAATTCAGGGTGAAAGCTTGAAAGGCGTTTATTCCGCAAACGAATTTTTAACACGCGTAAATCTTATGAAAGCTTACAGCGGAAAGTCTCAAACTCCGATAATGCGTGCAAAAAGAGTGGCTGTTGTCGGCGGAGGAAACGTTGCGATGGACGCCGCGCGTACCGCGTTGCGTTTAGGTGCGGAAAAGGTTTATATAATTTACCGCCGCTCGATGCATGAACTTCCCGCAAGGAGGGAAGAAGTAGAGCATGCCCAGGAAGAAGGAATTGAATTCAAAGTTTTAAACAATCCCGTTGCGATAATCGGCTATGAAAATTCAGAAGATAGAAACGATAAGAAAAACGGCTTTGTAAAAGGTATTAAAGTAGTTAAGTGCAGTTTGGGAGAGCCCGACGAAAGGGGAAGGCGCCGTCCGGTCGAACTTTCGGACAGCGAGTACATAATAGATGTCGATTGCGTTATAATGGCGATAGGAACGAGTCCTAATCCCCTCATTAAAAATTCAACGGCAGATCTTGCGGTCAACTCGCATGGCGGAATAGTGGTCGAAGAAGAAAGCGGGAAAACTTCCAAAAAGGGAGTCTATGCCGGCGGCGACGCAGTGACGGGCGCCGCGACCGTTATTCTGGCAATGGGCGCAGGAAAAAAAGCGGCGGCGGCTATTGACAAATATTTGAATAATATGTAAAATATAGCAAAAACTTAAGGTATGGTAACTGTTATTATGGAAGATGTACATCAGATTTTCGGCTATGCCGAAAGCATAAACGTTTATAACGACGGGAAAAGTGTGACCTATGGCGCAGGTGACAGACAGTATAAGGAAATTATGCGGTGCTGGAACGCTATGATCGAGGGGGCCCATCAAATGCCTGCTTTCTGTGTCAGTCTTAACGGTATGACGACGGAAGCGATGAAAAAGAATTTATGGGTGGAATTCGATTTCGGTAAAGTGTACGAATGCGGCGGCATGCCGTTTGAAAAGCTTCTTGTTCAGGTTGAAAAAAATTTCAGTGGGTTCAATCTGGTGAGATACATGAGAGAAGCCGGCTATGAAGGCAGATGTTTCTATTTGGACTTAGTTAATAAAAACATGACGGATTTGTATAATTTATTGCAAAACATTACCTAATTGAAGTACTGTGTTACGCATAATAAAGAAACTTGTTTCATTATCGAAAAAAAGAGCGGTCTTACGACCGCTCTTTTCAAGGTTTTTATTGTTTTTTCCCTACAGGCTCTGACAAAGATTTTTTATAAGCGCCTATGGCTTTGCTTAACTGGTCCGGACAAGACGTATTGTTGCGGCATTTTATTCCCGCCAGAAGCGTTTCCACCTCGTCAAGGCTTTTACCTTCGACAAGCTTGCTGATACCCTGCAAATTTCCACTGCACCCGCCGATAAATTTTACCCCGTGCAGTTTGTTTTGACCGTCGACTTCAAAAATTATAGTTCTGGAACAGGTGCCCGAAGTGTAGTAAGTAAACATATTTTTTCTCCTAATCGCATAGATTTTCGTATATAACCGAGTAAAGGTCGGCAGCTTTTTCTTCCCATTTTTTGTAAATGGTTTTGGCTGTCTTTTTATCGGGAACGACAAATTTCAATTCCAGCAGAGGCTGTACGGGTGCAAGAATTTTTAACGCAACGGTATAGGTCCCGTCCATATTCTGGTAATAGTCCGACCGACATTCCTGACGGTTGCGGTATCTTGCGCTGTTTTTTTTGACGAATTGGGAAATTTCTTCCCTGACGCTTTTGGGTATGTTTATGTAAAAATTAGCAAGCGTTTCTCTGCCGTCCGGCGTAATCGTATACAACGTATCTTCGTCTTCGCTGACAATGCAGATAAAATTATCGTCGATAAGCTTATGAATTACGTTTACACAGTCCATGTAGCCCATCCAAGAGTTGGACAAAGAACACATATCCAATATGGTTCTTTCCGACAGTGAGCTTTCCATTTTGTCGAAAACGAAAAGAATTATTAATTTGTTGGTAGAGGTTTCGCCTGTGTTCAACATAAATTACTAAAAAATGCAAAAGTTTTAACCATTATACATAATATTTCGTTTAAAATCAAGATATTTACCCGAAAAATAATTTAATTTTGAATTTATCTGTGTTATAATCTAAATGATAACGTTTTACAGGTGAAATTATGTTAAGTACCCAAGAGCAGGTTTTTACATTTTTGGAAAAATGTGAGGAGCTGAAAAAATGTAAATTTATAATGGCTACCACAAAAATTAAAGACCTATTAAAATGTATAGTCAACAGTCCCGAGCTGTACAGACTGTTCGACACCGTAACAAAGGACTACGATTATCTTTCTGCAAAATCAAAGTGTATGGTCAGATCAGGCGACGGATTTTCCGGTAAGAATTACGTGGTTCTTCCGAAAACCGTCGGTCAGCGGCTTGCTTTTATTTTCTGCCTTCTTGTTGAATTCGACCGCGATACTTTAAATTTCAACGACTTTTTGCAAATTTATTTTTCGGAAGACGGAAGTTATATTTCTAGTTACCGTGCGTTCTGTAATAAGATAATAGAGAGCTTCGAGGAAGTGATACGTCAGGCGTTTAAAAATCAGCTGGGCCTAGACGAGGATGAAGAAGGCGTTCGACCCGTTATGGAAATTTACGGGTCTAATTCCGAGAGGGCGCGTCTGATTACCGATATTTCTTTGGCTATCGAGGGTGAAAAGCAGTTTATCGGCAGGAGCAGTATGCCAAAAGAAGATAAGGAAGGCGCATACAGAATGTTATCGGAATTATTGAGCGCCGTGAGAAGCGGGAACGAAAAGCTTATAGACGCTTTGATTTGCGGCTACAACTATTGCGCATTGTACAACCGATGCGTAAGCGACGGAATAGCACCTCTGATTCAGGCGCTTTCCGAATATGAAGATACGTTATGAAGCTGTTTGAAAAAAAATTAAATTCGCGTACGGTTTTCATCGGTAAAATTTTAAAGTTGCAGGTTGACGAAGTTGAGCTTCCCGACGGGAAAAAGTCCGTGCGCGAGTGCGTGCGCCACAGCGGAGGCGCCGCGGTATTGTTAGTAAACGAAAATAAAGTTTTGCTTGTAAAGCAATTCCGCTATCTTTACGGTAAAGCCGTATACGAAATACCCGCAGGGAAACTTAATGCCCGCGAAGCCCCGTCGGTTGCCGCCGCAAGAGAGTTGGAGGAGGAAACGGGTTACAGGGCGGATTTAAAACCGTTTTTAAAGCTTTATCCGTCGCCCGGATATACCGACGAAGTAATACATATTTTTTATGCGGAAAAATTTTCGTTTGTCGGACAGAGGTTGGACGACGGCGAGTTTTTGAACTGCGAATTTGTGCCGCTTGATAAAGCGGCGGCAATGGTAGAGGGTAACGAAATTTGCGACGCCAAGACGGTCGCTGCAATTTATAAATTTTTGAGTATGAAAAACAGTTTATGATTGAAAAGTCATCGCTGGAAAAAAGTAAAGCAGACAGGGCTTTGAATTTAACGGTCGCTATAATAAGCGGTATATTGGTTTTAGTCGAAATTGTCTTGCTTATCGTTTTCTTTTCGGAAAAGGCGTTGCTCGGCAGTGACTGGACGAATGTGGGCATGGTAATGATATCGGTATTTTTAGCCGTTCCGTTGGTTTCTGCTATGCCTGTGTGGTTGATTGTATCTGTGAGAAAGAGTAGAAGCTTCGTTTCTATAATTTTATATATCTTAGCTTTGATTTTATTTGTTATTTGTTTAATATGCGGCTGGTTCTGCAATTGAAAAAGTAAAAGGGGTTGCCTCAGGCAACCCCTCTGTTTTTAGGTGTTTAGTTACAACCGCAACCGCAGCTTCCGCCGTTGCCGCATAACAGATTGGACAGCGTACCGTTTCTCCACATGCTGTAAATTAAAGCGATAAGTATGGGAGTACAGCTTCCGCTGAGTACGTTGGCAAGACCGTCACCGCTGCAACTTGCTGCAAGAAGTAAAAGGATGAGTATCCAAAGGCAGCTGTTTGTGCCGCCGCACTGCGAAAAAATGTTCATATATTTCCTCCTGTAAAATTAGCTGCAGGGCGGTATGTAAATTTTTTGTGCCCTTGCAGTTTCCGTATTATAACGTATATTAAATAATATTAAAATTCCGCTAAAAATGTTACTTTTATATTATTCGCTTGCATAAATTTTAAGCGGATGCTATAATAATTTTTAAGACGTGAATACTTTCGGCGGATATATTCAATCCGACCGTATAATAAGTATAATAATTTTTTTTGCGGATACCCGTAAAGGGATCCGACGGAGGTTTTTATGGAAAGGAAAAAGAATAATTTCTTTTCCGCAAGAAACATAGCGTATCTTGCGGTTTTGACGGCTCTTGTTATCGTGCTTCAACTGTGGGGAAGTACAATCCCTGTCGGGGCGGGCGGACTTAATTTAAGCTTCGTTCTCGTTCCTCTGACGTTGGGGGCGATAATGCTCGGACCCTGGGCGGGCTTGATTTTGGGGTTTGTTTTCGGTTTCGTGGTGCTTATGACCGGCGTAACCGGCGCTAACTTTTTTACATCGTACGTTCTGAACGACAGCCCGTTCTTTACGGTGGTCACCGTTTTGCTTAAAGGCATGGCGGCGGGATTTATAGCGGGTGTGCTCAATAACGTCATAAAAAAGAAAAACAAGTATGTTGCGGTTTTTGTAGCCGCCGCCGCGGTTCCGCTGATAAATACGTCGCTGTTTGTTTTGGGCGCCCTCTGTATGAGCGGCAGTTTGAATGCGTTTGTAAATTCTTATATGCCGGATTTTGCAGGTCGCAACATTATGTATATTATAATTGTAGGACTTGTAACGGTAAATTTCTTTATAGAGCTAGCTATAAATATGGTATGCGCGCCGGCGCTTTATACCATAGATACGGTGGTTGAAAAACGTATCGTCAAGAAATATAATAAACATTCCGAAGCCGAAAACAGCGTTAAGGAAAAAGAGGAATCTTAAATATGATAATTTGCATGGACGTCGGCAATACAAACATTAAATATGCCGTATTCGACGGCGATAAACTTGTCTTAAGCTTTCGCGTCGCGACCGAGCCCAAAAAGACCTCCGACGAGTACGGCGGTCAGCTTATAAGTATTTTAAACAATCACGGGGTGACAGCTGATGAGGTTACCGGCGGGATAATTTCTTCGGTTGTTCCCCAGTTGGATTATACGCTTGAAAGAACATGCCGCACTTATCTCGACATTAAGCCGTTGATGCTTGTCCCCGGACTAAAAACGGGCATGAATTTGCGCGTCGATAATGCAAAAGAAGTCGGCGCAGACAGGGTTGTCAATAACGTGTCGGCGGTGAAAAAATACGGCTTTCCGTTGATAATAATCGATTTCGGCACTGCTACGACTTTCAACGTTGTAGATGCGAAGGGTGAATTTATCGGCGGGGTAATAGCTCCGGGAATAAAAGGCTCGCTTGACAGTCTTGTAAACGGGACGGCTAAGCTGCCGAGAGTGGAAATAGAGCGCCCGCAGTCGGTTATAGGCAAAAACACCGTCACAAACATGCAGTCGGGTATTTTTTTCGGTTTTGCCGGACTTGTTGAGTACATTGTCAAAAAAATCAAACGCGAAATGAAGTGCGAGAACATAAAAGCAGTGGCTACGGGCGGCTTTTCCGAAGTAATTGCAAAGGAAGTAAGTTGTATAGACGTTGTGGATAAGCTTCTTACGCTGGAAGGATTAAAATATTTGTACGATTTAAATAATGCGGAGAAATAAGTAATGAAAAAGGTCGGTATAGCGATACTCGGTTTAGGCGTTGTCGGTAGCGGAACGTATAAAATTCTGACGGAGCACAGAGATTTTTATAAGCAGGTCCACGGTATAGATTTTAAGGTTGAAAACGTGCTTGAAAGAAACAGAGCGCGCGCATTGTCTTTGGGTGTTGCCGCAGAAAATATAGCTTCCAATATGGCGGAAATTTGTTCCAATTCCGAAGTCGATATCGTCGTTGAGGTTATGGGAGGAGTGGAACCGGCTAAATCGTTCGTGCTTGCCGCGCTTAACGCAGGGAAATCGGTTGTAACGTCAAATAAAGAGCTTTTCTGTAAATACAGTCACGAGCTTGAAAAAGCCGCCAAAAAGAACAATTGCGGCTTGTTTTTCGAGGCGAGCTGTGTCGGCGGCGTACCGGTTATCAGAACTTTGCTGGACAATTTGCAAGGCAATAAAATAACTTCCATGATAGGAATTATTAACGGTACGACCAACTACATTCTGACAAAAATGTCGGATTGCGGCGCTTCGTACGAAAAAATTCTTGAAGAAGCGCAGTCGTTGGGGTATGCCGAAGCGGACCCCACGGCGGATGTGGAGGGGTTTGACGCGGCGTATAAACTTTCTATTCTTTCCAGTCTTGCTTTCCATACCAAAATTCCTTTTTCAAAAGTTTACAGAGAGGGTATAACGGCTATCGACCCGTGCGATATCGAATACGGTAAGAAGCTGGGTTACGTCATGAAATTGCTTGCCGTCGGGAAAAATTCCGACAGCGGAATAGAAGTAAGGGTACACCCTGCGTTTGTAAATTCGTCGCACCCTTTGGCGGCCGTGAACGACAGCTTTAATGCCGTTTATGTAACCGGCGACAGCGTGGGGGATATAATGCTTTACGGAAGGGGCGCAGGCGCGCTGCCTACGGGAAGCGCGATTGTCGGGGATATTATATACTGCGCCACTCACGATAATTTCAATTATTCTACTTTTAATAATACAGCCGACGCCGACCCCGCCACGAAATTTTTGACCAATTACGAAAGCGCATATTATTTGCGGCTTGACGTGGACGACAAGGCAGGCGTTCTGTCAAAAGTAACTTCCGTTTTAAGTAAGCACGGCATAAGCGTTGCGCGTGTTATACAGGAAAAGCAAAATGAAGGTTCGGGCGTCAGTCTCATACTTATAACCCACTGCACGCATGAGAAAAATACCGATAAAGCGGTACAGGAAATAAATAAAAACGGCGGTTTCGCTAAAGTCGTTTCCGTCATAAGGGTGGTTTAAATTTTACGGCGGAGCTTCGCTCTGCCGTACTTTAATTATGAATTGTTTGATTGTTGTAAACGCATATATAAGGAACAAATCCCAGATAATGCAGGCGGAAAGGCTTGCGGACGAGCTTAAAATTCTCGGTTTTGAGTGCGATATACGTAAAAATTTCAATCTTTCGTTTTTATCTAACGGTGAAACAAAAAAAACGGATTACGGTTGTTGTGTTTTTTTGGATAAAGACATTGCGGTTGCCCGCATGCTTGAAAAAGGCGGATTAAGACTTTTCAACACTGCGGATTCAATAAAAAAATGCGACGATAAGTTGCTTACGCATGTTGAGCTTGCCGACTGCGGCATTCCGATGCCGGACAGCATTTACGCGCCGCTGTGCTATTATGAAGACGCGGAAATAAGCTGCTCGTTTTTGGACAATGCGGCTGAAAAGCTGGGCTTTCCGCTTGTGGCTAAGAAATGCTTCGGGTCTTGCGGGGCGGGAGTATTTCTGATAAAAAATCATGACGAACTGTACGGTTTTGAAAAATCAAATATGACAGCTTCGCATTTTTATCAGAAATTTATCGGTAACGGAGGGGAGGATATACGCGTAATAGTAATAGGCGGAAAATTTGTCTGTTCCATGAAACGTATAAACGCCGAGGATTTCCGCTCTAACGTGGAGCTTGGCGGACACGGAGAGGTTTATGCGGCCGATAGTAAACTTATTGCTTTATGCGAAAAAGTTGCCGATATTTTACAGCTTGATTATTGCGGAATCGACATATTGACAGATGCGCACGGCAACAGATATGTTTGCGAAGTAAATTCAAACGCCTTCTTTGCCGAGGCGGAGAGAGTGTGCGGGGTAAATATAGCGCGCAAATATGCCGAGTGGATTGCGGCTTGTATATCGTCACAGTAAAAACTTAATTAATGCTTTTAAAAAAATAAGGACGTAAATTGAACATATCAATTTACGTCCTTATTGGCGCAGAGAAGAGGATTTGAACCTCCGGACGAGTTCCCCCGTCACACGATTTCCAATCGTGCGCCTTAAACCGCTCAGCCATCTCTGCGTGAATAACGGCTATATTTTAACATTTCTTTTTGTAAAAAGCAATTAAAACACGGGCAAATTTGTTTTTTTGATTAAAATTTAAAATAATATGCAAAAAAATCAGCCGACGGATATTTCCGCCGGCTTTTAGAATTAAAAATTAATTTACGTGTTAATTTGCTTTATTGTCAAAGTTGTGTTAACTCCGCTTCCGAGAGTAACGCCTACGGCGAGCAATGCCGAAAGAGCCATGTCTATAACGTCGCCTGCGTTAAGGTCGATTATAATACTACCGTTATAAATAGACCCTACCCCAACCGACAATGCGCGTGAAATTGTAGCGTCGGGAATGGCTATGCCGTTCCTGCGTACGGACATTGTTACCGTTGTGCCGAGAGCGGCTGAAATATTGGTGAAGTAGTTAATTTCGTAAACGCCCGCGACTGGAGCCGTAATACTGTTTGCGGGAGTATACGTCACATTTTGTGAGGGCATGTTTGAAGGAAGGGGTAATTGCGTAGTTCCGCCCAAAGTAAGGTTTATTGTCTGCGGAGTATTGTTGTATAGTCCACCGTATGCGTTTAAATTTGCGGTACCGTCTGCGCCGGTAGGACCGGTAGGACCGATAGCACCGTCGGCACCTGTTGCGCCGGTAGGACCGGTCGGACCTGTAACACCGTTAATGCCCGTGGGGCCTGTAGGTCCGGTTATTCCGGTCGCGCCTGTTGCACCTGTTGGTCCTGTAGGTCCGGTCGGCCCCGTAACTCCGCGGGGGCCTGTCGGGCCAGTGGGACCGATAGGTCCTATAGCGGTATCGTAATGGATTACATTATATATTTTTCGTATGCAAGTGCAAGGGCATTGTCCGCATACGTTACAACGATTTTCAAATATCATTAATTTTCCTCCCGAATTAAGCAGGCCTAAAACAGCCTGCTTTTTTCGTAAATTGAAACCGAATAAAAAATTACATGTTAAATGCAATTCTATATTAAATAATATAAGTTTTAAGTTTTTTTTGTTACTTTATTAAGAAAAAGAATATAAATAATACTGTTTTTTATATTGACATAATTTGTAATACATGATAAAATAACAACTGTTATTAATAAAAACGAGTTAAAAAATATGCCTGCAAAAAAGTTGATTACCAGACAGAAAATAATCGATACTGCCTTTCAAATTGTTCAAATGGACGGAATGGACTCTTTGAATATGCGCAATCTTGCAAAAATGTGCAATTGTTCCACTCAGCCCATTTATCTTTCTTTTAAAAACGCAGAAGAACTTAAAAGTGTATTGGAAAGAAAAATTGCAGAGGAATTTGAAAATTTCATTAACATTCAAATTTCCGCAGGTGAATTTCCGGAATATAAAGCGATAGGTATGGGTTATATTAAATTTGCCGTCGAGCAGCCCGAGCTTTTTAAATATCTTTTTATGCGCAAACGCGGAAACGAAGGGTATGGAAATGAAAGCTTCGATAAGGCAATATTCAGTATTATGAAAAATTACGGGCTTTACAAAAATGACGCAGCAAAGCTACATGCGGAGATGTGGGTGTTTGTTCACGGTATCGCTACAATGTTTGTAACAGGGTATCTTAACTGGGATTGGCAAACGGTAAGCGAGATGGTTAGTGATGTTTTCAGGGGGCTTACGGCAAAAAACGGAGGATGTAAATGATTATAGAAATAGAAAATTTGGTAAAATCGTTTAAAGAAGTTAAGGCGGTAAACGATATTTCTTTTAACGTCAGAGAGGGAGAGCTGTTTGCCTTTTTGGGGGTTAACGGCGCGGGTAAATCCACCACAATAAACATTATCAGCGGCACGCTTAAAAGAGATAGCGGCAAGGTTGCCGTTTGCGGTTACGACTTGGATACCGACGCGGAAAAAATAAAAAACAAACTCGGTATCGTTTTTCAAAATTCAGTCTTGGATAAAAAATTGACCGTATATGAAAATTTGAAATACAGAGCCAATTTATACGGTATTTTCGGGAAAGATTTTAAAAACAACCTTGAAGAAATGACCGAGCTTTTGGATTTGAAAGAAATTTTGAAGCGTCCGTTGAACAAACTTTCGGGCGGACAAAAACGGAGAATAGATATTGCGCGCGCGCTTTTACATAAACCTGAGCTTCTTATTTTGGACGAGCCCACAACGGGGCTTGACCCTAAAACCAGAATAACCGTATGGAAAATAATCGAAAAGTTGCGCAAAGAAAGCGGGCTTACGGTTTTTCTTACTACGCATTACATGGAAGAAGCTGCGGACTCCGATTATGTGGTGATTATCGACGCAGGCAAAATTGCCGCCGAAGGAACGCCGCACGCTCTGAAAAACGCTTATGCCAGCGACTTTATTAAATTTTATAACAGGCGTGAAGAAGCGGAAAAATATTTCGGCAAATTGGGTTATAAGTTTAAAACGGAGCGCGATTATACCGAAGTGGAGTTGAAAAGCACTTCGGAAACGCCTGCATTTTTCAAGGAAATGCCGGAGCTGTTCGACGATTTTGAAATTCTGAAAGGCAACATGGACAACGTGTTTCTGAAGGTTACCGGCAAGGATTTAACGGGGGTGTAAAATGACGGAAATTAAAAAGCTTATTTCTTTGGTGGGCAGAAACACAAAGTGTTACTTTAAGGATAAAATGACGTTTTTTATGTCCCTGATAACTCCGCTAATATTGTTAATTCTGTTTGTCACTTTTTTGCGGAACGTATATTTGGACGCGTTCAAATCCGCATTCCCCGAAGGTTTTACCGTCAACGGCAGGATACTCGAAGGTATAGCCGGTGCATGGCTTATGTCGTCGATTTTAAGCGTAAGCTCGGTTACCGTTGCGTTCTGCTCAAACGTAATAATGGTAGAGGATAAAATAAATAAAACAATTACCGATTTTCAAGTTTCACCCGTAAAAAGCACAACGGTATCGATTTCATATTTTCTATCAAATTTCTTTGTGACGTTTCTGGTCATGATGTGCGTTATGGTGATAGGTCATATTTATCTTGCCGCCGTCGGTTGGTATATTAATGTAGGCGACGTGTTTATGATAATTATCGACTGTGTTTGCGGAATACTTTTCGGTACGTTGCTCGCGGGGATAGTCGAAAGTTTCGTTTCTACGCAAGGGGCGCTTTCGGCAGTGGCAACATTGGTTTCTTCCATGTACGGATTCATATGCGGAGCATATATGCCTATTTCGAGTTTTGCCAAGGGATTGCAAAATGTTTTGGGATTATTGCCGGGAACCTACGGCGTTGGTATTATGCGTAACCATTACATGAACGGATATTTGGACGCTCTTATCAAAGCGGGGCTTCCGACCGAATCGGTAAGTGCAATACGCAAATCTTTCGATGCGGATATAACCGTATTCGGAAGCAGTATTCCTTTAGGTGCGATGTACGGTATACTTTTGGGTGCTTGCGCTATATTGCTTGCATGCTATATCGCAATAGTTCTCATAAAAAACAAAAAAAGCAAGTAAGTTATAAAATACGATTATGCCTGCAAAGGATTTTTCAATCCGAAGCTTGATTTCCTTGATAAATACTTATAAAACATGCTATAATCAAAGAAAAATTTAAAGGAATTGATTTATGTTACAGGACAGGTTAAAAAAATATGCCGAACTTATAGTTAAGTGCGGCTTAAACGTACAAAACGGACAGGAAGTAATAATAAGGTGCGGACTCGACCAGCCCGATTTCGTCGCCATGTGCGTTGAAGAATGTTACAAATGCGGCGCTGAGCGGGTAAAAGTCGAATGGTCGTATATGCCTGTTACGAAGTTGAATTACAATTATAAATCGCTGGAAACTCTTTCGGATTTTACTGCGGTCGAAAAAGCCGAATGGGAGAGAAAAGTTGAAAAGTTAAGCTGCTTGCTTTGGCTTGAATCGGACGATCCCGACGGACTGAACGGAACCGACAGCGACAAAATATCAAAAGCCAATCAGGCGAGATATCCGTTCATTAAACCTTACCGCGACGCTTTGGAAAATAAATATCAGTGGTGCATAGCCGCAGTTCCCGGCAAAGAATGGGCAAAAAAGATTTATCCCGAGCTTTCCTCCGAACAAGCTGTTGAAAAGCTTTGGGAGGATATTCTGAATTGCTCGCGTATAGACGGTAATCCTGTTAAAGCTTGGGAAAATCATAATAAATCTCTTGCGGAACGCTGCAAATTTTTAAACGAATACAAATTCGATAAGCTTGTTTATAAAAGCTCTAACGGAACGGATTTCACGGTCGGACTCAATCGGCGCGGACTGTTTTTGGGTGGCGGAGAAACCACTCTCGGCAGTAATATTTATTTTAATCCCAATATACCCAGCGAGGAAATTTTTACTACTCCCATGCGCGGACGCGCGGACGGTAAGGTCGTTGCGACGAAACCGCTTTCATATCAAGGCAAACTGATTGAAAATTTTTGGCTGAGATTCGAAAACGGTAAAGTTGTAGAGGTATATGCTGAAAAGAATCAGGCTTTGCTTGAAAAGATGGTTTCAATGGACGAGGGAGCGGCTTATCTCGGCGAGTGTGCTTTGATTGCCTATGATTCGCCAATCAATAATACGGGCATATTGTTTTATAACACGCTTTTTGACGAGAACGCAAGTTGTCACCTCGCACTCGGCAGAGGTTTTAACAACTGTATTGAAAATTTTGAGAAGTATTCTGTTGAAGAATTCGAAAAACTCGGTGTAAACAATTCTATGATACACGTAGATTTTATGATAGGCAGTAAGGATATGTCTATTACCGGTATTACAAATGACGGAAAGTCTGTCCGCATCTTTGAGGACGGAAATTGGGCGATTTAAATTAAATATAACAATGAAAGCCGCTAAATCAGCGGCTTTTTATAGTTTAATTTAGTATTATGTCTGACATAAATAGGTCAGATAATCTGTAAAACATAAAATTTCAGGTACTGGGTTTCGTCTGCGCACAAAAGCGCTGGGTGGTCGGGCGCCTGAGTTTTTACTTCTACGCTTCTTACAAATTTGCCGCTTTCCCTTGCCGCGTCTGCCAGCATCTTCTCGAAAAGCGTAGCGGTCATATAGTGCGAACATGAGCACGTTATCAAAAAGCCGCCGCTTTTGATTATTTTCATTGCGAGAATGTTTATATCTTTGTAGCCTCTGTAAGCGTCTTTAACTTCGTTGGCGCTTTTACAGAATGCGGGAGGGTCCAGTATAACCGTGTCGAATTCGATGCCGCTTTTTTTGAATTTTCTCAGCTCGTCGAAAACGTCTCCGCACAGTGTTTGAATATTCGAGAATTTATTGAGCTCGGCATTGTCGCGCACGTTTTTGAGGGCGAGCTCGGAAATGTCGCAAGCGGTCACGCAGTCGGCTACGGTTGCCGCGTTCAGCGTAAAACCGCCGCTGTTGCAAAAACAATCCAATATTTGACCGTGACAGTATTTTCTTGCGGCAAAGCGGTTTTCTTTTTGGTCAAGAAAATAGCCCGTTTTCTGACCGTTTTTTACGTCAACCAACATATATATTCCGTTCTCGCAAATTTTAACGTAATCGGGTATTTCTCCGTATAAAACCTGCTTAGTTTCGGGTAAGCCTTCTTTTTTCCTGACGGCTACGTCGCTTCTTTCATAAATACATTTCGGAGAGAACAGTTTTATAAGGCAGTCGCAGATAGTTTGTTTTTTTAAGTCGATGCCGAGGGAGAGGCACTGCATTACCAATATATCGCCGTATTTGTCTATAATCAATGCGGGCAGATTGTCGGCTTCCGCAAATACCATACGGTAACAGTCGGAATATCCCAGTCTCAAACGGTAATCGTTTGCTTTTTTCATTTTATCGAGATAAAAATTTTCGTCGTCGGTTTCTTGCGTCCTTATAAAAATTCTGACAAGAATTTTAGACAGATGATTGATATAACCTTTTCCGATATATCTTCCGTCAAATGAATATACCGTTGCAAGGGACCCGTTCGCGCCTTTGCCTTCTATGCGGGAGACTTCGTTTGCGTATACCCAACTGTGACCTGCGATAATACGCTTTTCTTCGTTTTTTTTAAGATAAACACTGTAAGACATATTTTTTTCCTCTTAAACACTATACCAAAAATACATATTAATTGCAAATGCTTTAAATATAAATTGCTTTTTGACTGCAATAATGTTAAAATACCGTTATGCGCAAGCTTATTAAATATTTAAAGCATTATAAACTGCAAAGTATTCTTGCGCCGCTTTTCAAGCTTTTGGAAGCGGCGTTTGAATTAATTGTGCCGCTCATTGTTTCCGCCGTTATCGATAAGGGTATAAACGGCGGCGAGGGCTGGCAGTATATCGTAAAAATGTGTCTTGTTCTCGTCGCCTTGGGCGTGGTGGGACTGGTATGCGCCGTTGCCGCGCAATATTTCGCCGCCCGCGCAGCCGTCGGTTTTTCAAAGGAATTGAGGCACGACTTGTTTGATAAGGTTCAAAAGCTTTCCTATCGCCAGATAGACGCGCTGGGAACGGGAAAGATGATAACGCGCATGACAAGCGACGTGAATCAGGTGCAGAACGGCGTTAATATGGTATTAAGGCTGTTTATGCGTTCGCCGTTTATAGTTTTCGGCGCAATGATTATGGCTTTCGTTATCAACATCGTAGCGGGCGGGGTTTTCGCAATTTCTATCGCCGTTTTGTGTGTAGTCGTTTTCGGGATAATGCTTATAAGCATTCCGCTTTACAAAAAAGTACAAAACAATTTGGATAAGGTTACGGTTTCCACAAGGGAGACGCTCACCGGTGTGCGCGTAATAAGGGCATTCTGCAAAGAAGACGACGAAGTATCGAAGTATAAAGCCCGTAATAATGCGCTCACTAAATCTCAGATTTTTGTAGGCAGAATTTCTGCTTTAATGAATCCGCTTACCTACGTTATAATTAATGCCGCGATAATTTTATTACTTTATGTGGGCGCAATAAAAGTCGACGGTGGCGCTCTTTCGCAGGGAAACGTTGTTGCGCTGTATAATTATATGGGGCAGATTCTTATAGAGCTTATAAAGCTTGCCAATCTTATTATTACCGTTACAAAGTCTTTTGCTTGCGCAGGCAGGGTAAATGAAATATTGGATATGCCGATAGAAACGAATACGGCTGATTGCAGCGGAGAAGCAGAGCGCGTCGGACACTTTATCGAATTTGAAAATGTTTGCGTCAATTACGGCAACGCGGCTATCGACGCGTTGAGTAATATTTCGTTTACGGTTGAAAGAGGTCAGACTGTAGGCATAATAGGGGGAACCGGCGCTGGAAAAACCACGCTTGTCAATTTGTTGCCGAAATTTTACGAGGCTAAATCGGGTAATATTTTTATTAACGGCAAAAATATTAAAGATATCGACGGTGAACATTTGCGTAAAATCAGCGGTATTGTTCCTCAAAAAGCCGTACTGTTTTACGGTAGCATACGTGAAAATATAAAATGGGGAAATGACAGCGCTTCGGACGATGATATAATTTCCGCGGTAAACTGCGCCCAGGCGTCAGACGTTATCAATTCCAAGGATAAAGGTCTTGACGAGATTGTCGAGCAGGGAGGCAAAAACTTTTCCGGAGGTCAGCGCCAAAGACTGACAATAGCAAGGGCTTTGGTTAAAAAGCCTGAGATTTTGATTCTCGACGACAGCGCTTCGGCGTTAGATTACGCAACCGACGCAAGACTGAGAAAGGCTATTAAAAATCTCGACTATTCTCCTACGGTGTTTATAGTTTCGCAGAGAACTTCTTCTATAATGAATGCCGATAAAATTATTGTGTTGGACGGCGGCAAGCTGGCAGGAGTGGGCACACACGACGAGTTGTTGAAGTCCTGCGAGGTATATAAAGAAATTCATAATTCACAATTCGAAAAGGTCGGTGCATAGATATGGCAGTTAAACGTAAAAGCGTATTAAAACGCGTATTAAAGCAGCTCGGACCCTATAAATTTTATATAGTACTGTCCTTGCTTTTTGCTTTGATTGCCGTTGCGGGGACGCTTGCAACACCGATATTTTTCGGACAGATTATAAACTTAATAGTCTCAAAGGGTAACGTCGACTTCGTTTCGATATTTGAAAAATTCATAATAATTGCGGCATGTATAGCGCTGACCGGAGTATCGCAATGGATTATGAACGTAATCAATAACCGTATAACCTACAGCGTTGTCCGTGACGTGCGTAAAGAGGCTTTTTTGCATATACAGTCTTTACCGCTCAAATTTATAGACGGGCATGCTTACGGAGATATCGTAAGTCGCAACATTGCGGACGTAGACCAGTTTGCGGACGGTCTGCTTATGGGATTCACCCAGTTGTTTACCGGCGTTTTAACTATTTTAGGCACGCTGGTTATGATGTTTTTGATTAACTGGGTTATCGCACTTATTGTGTTTGTGTTAACTCCGTTGTCGTTGTTCGTGGCGAAATTCATCGCTTCCAAAACATATTCGTTGTTTCGCAAGACTACGGAAATACGCGGGGAACAGACTGCGTTTATAGACGAAATGGTCGGAAACTTAAAAGTAGTGCAGGCTTTCAATCACGAGAATGAAAATCTTGATAAATTCGACGAGGTGAACGAAAGACTTACAAAGGCGTCTTTAAAGTCGATTTTTTATTCTTCGCTGACAAACCCTAGCACAAGGTTTGTCAACGCCGTGGTTTATGCGGCTGTTGCGCTTTCGGGCGCATTGATGTTGGTTTTTCAAACTCCGTTGCCCTTTATCTTCGACGTGGGGCTTCTGACTAGCTTGCTTTCCTATGCCAACCAGTACACAAAGCCGTTCAATGAAATTTCCGGCGTTATAACCGAGTTGCAGAATGCCGTTGCATGTGCGGGAAGAATTTACGAGCTTATCGACGAACCTTCCCAAACGCCCGACGCCGCCGACGCCGTTACGGCTGAAAACGTTAAAGGAAGCGTCGGTTTCGAAGGTGTGTATTTTTCCTACACGGCGGATAAAAAATTAATCGAAAACCTCAATGTTGCGGTTAAAGCGGGCCAGAGGGTGGCTATAGTCGGACCGACGGGCTGCGGCAAAACGACTTTGATAAATTTATTAATGCGTTTTTATGACGTGAACGACGGCGCGATTACCGTTGACGGAAACAACATTACGCATGTAACGCGTAAATCCTTGCGCCGCAACTACGGCATGGTGTTGCAGGATACATGGCTGAAAAGCGGAACCGTCAAAGAAAATATCGCTTTCGGCAAGCCTGACGCCACCGACGAAGAGATTATTTCCGCAGCAAAGGATTCTCATGCGCATAATTTTATAATGCAGCTGCCCGACGGATATGACACGGTTATCGGCGAGGACGGCGGCGCGCTGTCGCAGGGGCAGAAACAGCTTTTATGTATTGCACGCATTATGCTTTGTTTGCCGCCGATTCTTATTCTTGACGAAGCAACTTCTTCGATAGATACGCGTACAGAGCAGAAAATACAGCAGGCTTTTTCGCGCCTTATGTCGGGCAGAACAAGCTTTATCGTTGCGCACAGGCTGTCCACAATTAAAGAGGCGGATATGATTCTGGTTATGAAAGACGGAAACATTATCGAGCAAGGAACGCATAAAGAACTTTTAAAAATGAACGGCTTCTATACAAATCTTTACAACAGCCAGTTTGCGGTTTAGAAATGCAGTCCGGAACAGAATTCAAATACTATTCTGAATGGCGCTACGCGGAAACTATTGCCGGACTATTTTGGATGTCGGCACTTCCTGCGGCTGTCGTGATAATTATAATAAAAATCGTTTATTCTCAATTGGGCGGGGTAGAGACCGTTTGTTTAATTTTTGCCTTTATTGCAATTGCATTGCTTGAATTTGCCGCCGTAAAAATTTTTTCCGAAGGACTATACGGTTTTTACCGTCACAACAAGACGGCTATTATAATTTATGACGACTGCGTCGAAATTTTTTTCAGCAGAAAGAAATTTAAAACGGATTCCCGAATTATTAACTTTAACGACATTCATAATTTTTATTTCGCTTCCGGGCGGAAGTCAAAAGCGGGTTGTTGCGGTACGATTTTTTTCGATATTGCAGATGAAAATAAATATTTCAGTGCAACTATATACGAAGCGAAAACTGCGGCTGAATTCATTTTGGAAAAACTTGATTTCGACCAAATAGATCACAGAAACAATGAGGTTGAAAAAATATAATTTATTTTTGGAGAAAATATGTTACAGGTAAACAATGTATCGCTGCAATACGGCAGTAAAAAGCTTTTCGAGGACGTTAACCTTAAATTCACAAAGGGCAATTGTTACGGAATTATAGGCGCAAACGGCGCGGGCAAGTCTACGTTTTTAAAGGTTTTAAGCGGAGAGGTAGAGCCTAATAAGGGCGACGTATCTTTGGATAAAACCGAAAGAATGTCGGTTTTGCAACAGAATCAGAACGCTTACGACAATGTTACGGTGCTCCGCGCCGTAATGCTGGGGCATAAACGTCTGATTGATATAATGGACGAAAAGGACGCCCTTTACGCCAAAGCGGATTTTTCTGAAGAAGACGGGGTCCGCGCGAGCGAGCTTGAAAGCGAGTTTGCCGAACTCGGCGGATGGGAGGCGGAATACGAAGCTCAAACGCTTTTGAACGCGCTTGACGTTACGGAAGAATATCACAACGCTTTAATGTCGGAAATGGACGCCAAACGCAAGGTTAAAATACTGCTTGCACAGGCGCTTTTCGGTAATCCGGATATATTGCTTTTGGACGAGCCTACCAATAACCTTGATATTAAAACAGTGCGCTGGCTTGAAAATTATCTTCTGGATTTTGAAAATACCATAATCATAGTATCGCATAACAGGCATTTTTTAAATAAAGTATGTACGCATATCTGCGACGTCGATTACGGCAAAATAAATATGATGCTTGGTAATTACGACTTCTGGTATGAAACCAGTCAGCTCCTCGCGCGTCAGCAGAAAGATCAAAACAAGAAAAACGAACAGCGCGCAAAAGAATTACAGGAATTTATCGCGCGTTTTGCCGCAAACGCTTCGAAATCCCGTCAGGCGACTTCCCGCAAAAAGGAGCTTGAAAAACTCACTATTTCCGACTTCAAGCCTTCGTTAAGGAAGTATCCTTATATCGATTTCAAATTTGAAAAAGATATTGGTAACGATATTCTTATGGTTGAAAACCTTACAAAAAAAGGCTATTTCGAAAACGTTTCCTTTACTGTCCAAAAAGATGAAAAAATAGGTATCGTAAGCGATAAAAGCACGACGGTTTCGGTGCTTTACGATATTTTAACCGGTAAAACCCAGCCTGATTCGGGTACGGTAAAGTGGGGCAAAACAATTACTGTTTCATATTTCCCCGAAAACAACAGCGAGTATTTTCAAGGTTGCGACTATACGCTTGTTGACTGGCTAAGTCAGTTTTCCAAAGACCATTATGAGGAATATCTCCGCGGCTGGCTCGGCAGAATGCTTTTTTCCGGTGAAGAAGCGTTAAAGCAGGCGAAGGTTTTAAGCGGAGGCGAAAAAGTGCGCTGTATGTTGGCTAAAATTATGTTGGAGGGCAGTAATTTCCTTGTTTTCGACGAGCCGACAAACCATCTTGATTTGGAGTCTATTACCGCATTAAATAACGGTATGAAAAATTTTAAGGGGTGTATGCTTTTCACGTCGCATGACCAGGAGCTTATGAATACCGTCGCAAACCGTATTATAGAAATTAACGGTACCAAAAAATTCGATAAAAAAGTTTCTTATGACGAGTATATCGACCTGATCACACAATGAGAAATGTATTTTGTACAAAATTAGACAAAATGCGACAATATTTTTGAATAAAATTCCGTATTTTTTTACAAAATTTCTTTACAATTTTGCACGCCCAATGTATAATTAATATAACCTCATACATTAGGAGCAAAAAAATGACAGAAGTAAATGTATCGGTATTTGTAAGAAATGAAGATTACCTCAACGAACTGATTGATTATTTTAATCAGACAGAAGGGTTCAACGTGTGCGCCACGGCGCTTACGGGCGACCTCGCTTTGGAAATGATTAAAAAAGTCAATCCCCATGTGGCCATTATTGACCCTGCACTTAAAGGCATTGACGGAATTAAACTGCTTGACCATATTAAAGCATTGAAGCCCGATTGTGCCTGTATCGTAGTATCCGACTTCGACGACGATAAAATCGTCCATGCGGCGATCAACCACGGAGCTATTTATTATTTGATAAAGCCCGTTGCGTCGGAAATTATCGTCGAAAGAATTAACGATATTTTAAACGGCAAAAGTGCAGAGTATAAGGTTTCCACTGAAGTACGGGACAAGCGCCGCGCGTCGTCTCTTGATGAAAAAATCAGCAATATTTTTATAACCATAGGTATACCGCCGCACATAAAAGGTTTTGCGTATCTGCGTGAAGGCATAAAAATGTGCGTGGAGAACCCCTCGGTTATAAACAGAGTGACAAAGGAGCTTTACCCGAGGATAGGCGAAAAGTACGACACTTCGGCAAGTAAAGTCGAAAGGGCGATAAGGCATGCCATAGAGGTTGCCTGGAACCGCGGCAGAAGCGAAGCTATAAGTTCTATTTTCGGTGCGCGGGTGTACATAGGTCACGAGCGTCCCACTAACAGCGAGTTTATAGCGCTTGTTGCCGATAAGCTTATTCTTGATAATTTAATGTAAAGTATATTATGCGCGTGGCGCAGCGGTTAAACCGTTGCGCCACGCGTTTTTAAGTCCAAAAGTTAATTATTTACATTCCGAGCGGTGCAAAAATCTTTTCTTTTATATGTATAAAAAGCGAAATAGGGGGCTAAACACAATATATTGTGGTTGGAAAAATTGCCAACCACAATTTTTATTTTTTATAAAAAAAGACTTGAAAATGTTAAAAACGTGTGATATAATGCACATACCACATTTCGGACAATTTAATATTACGTAAGAATCTGCAAGGTTATCAAAGCGTTCACAATCATGGCATTGTGTATCTCTTTGTACAATTAAATATCGCTTTGCGGACCTTTGCATTAATTTACATAATTATGTTCAGTTCTTTCGGTTGATATGTTGTTCGAGGTGTGGTAACCTGAAGAGATATCCCATTGCGAGTGTGTCTCTTTGGGGGGGCACACTTTTTTGTTTTACTAAAAGCTTGTAGCTGTCGCGCAGTGACGGACGAGGGAAACCTTATTGTAAGTTTCGGTTGACTCTCATGTCATTCTGAGGCTTGCCGAAGAATCTAACCCTTTCAGATCCTTCGCTAACGCTCAGGATGACTGATGCAGGTAAGGCTCGGAATTACGTTTATCGTGTTATGCCGAAATTATACCTTGTCATGCCAAACATAGTGAAGCATATCATGTCATTCTGAGGCTTGCCGAAGAATCTTAAAGATATTCGGTAACAGAGGGGGATTCTTCGTTACACTCAGAATGACAAGGTAACGTCATCCTGAACGCAGTGAAGGATCTGACGTAAACAAAAAGTGTGGTACTGTTTTTTGTAAAAAAAGGGGTGCACACCATGAAAAAATTTAAAACAAAAAATTTATTAATAGCGGCTCTGGCTTTGTTATGTACGGTTACGCTTAGTATTTGTTCGGCAGGGTTAATGATCTTTGGTTCCAAAAATGCTGAAGCTTTTATGGCGTCTAATATGCCTACCTCACTTGGCAGTATGAATTTAATTGACTATGATACAAGAACAGACGGTAAAGTTTTTGACGGTCAGGTTTTAGCTGAATTGTATAATAGTATTTTGGGCACTTCTTCTAATACCGGTACGTATAAGAAAGTAAAAGATCTTGTCGATACAAATGGTAATCAGGATTCGCTTGATTTAGACAACGGCAACATAGTTGTTGAATTTGGTGGACAGAAATGGAATGCAGTTTATTTATCAAAAGCTACTTCAGCCGATAGCGACACAAATGTTGGTGATGTATTGCTTACTCTTTGGCTTGCAGATGTAGATGTAGCAAGTATACCAAATAAATACGGTAATGCAATGTTCAACCAACAAGAGGTTAGCCCTTTTACTGACGGCGTATATATAAATAACACAATTAATGAAGGCATTGTTTATGGTTCAAGTTATTTACGAGCCGTTACATTAAATAATGGCGGAAGCTATAATTCTCATTGGACTACCGGTAATGCTATAGATACGGCAAATATAGGTCATTATACTGCTGTAAGTAGTTTTAATACTACAAATTATACTCCTGTAAGTACAGGCAATAAATTTGTACCGTTTACAACCGGAGGTTTAAGAAATTTTATCGCCAGTCCTATAACTTGTAATTGGCAAGCCAATCAAAAAAATTCAGTCTCCGGCGTTGCTTCTAATGGTTTTAATTTAAATAATGAAACATGGTTAACTGTCGGCAGCATGAGTAACAGCTGTGAACATTTTTCGGGATATGATGCATGGAAAGATGATAAAATTTGGATTCCTTCACTCACTGAAGTTGGTGGTACTGGTCATGGCACTAGCATTTGGAATACTACTTTAAATCAAAGGCAAAGCGGTAATGGTACGAACGCTATTTGGGACATAGCTTCTAATAGCGCAAACTATATATCATCTAATTGTTTTCTACGTACTAATGTATATGACGGTTATCAAACATATTGGGTGCGTGGTGACGGTAATGTAAATGACCCAAGTAACGATTTTGGCTGCTTTTCAGTTCGTCCTGCATTACATTTAAACTTAACAAAAGCGGAAGCTGATTCGTATAAATCAGAAGTACCTGTACCCCAGAACATAAGCGAAGACTATGACGGCAACGGGAAGTGGTTGGATACTCTTGCAACATTAACCAATACAAGCGGCAGTTATAAATATCCATGGATAGACACGTCTTTACATAACGACCCTACAAAAGTCACTGTAAGCAAAATAGAATATACAAGCGTGGACGCGCTCGGCGCGAACATACAGACGACGGACATAACTTCAAGCGGCACCGCCAATATTGTAAATGCGGGCAAGTACGATATAACGTTAAACATACCCTCGGGACAGACGGACTACATGTGGCGGGACGGCAGTACGGGCGATAAAAAATTCACAATAACGGTCAACCCCAAAGCCGTGCCGTACACGTTACAGATAATGAAAGGCGGCAGTGCGGTAACAAGCTTGAACTACGGTGATACATATACGGCAAGCTTAAAGCAAACCGCAGTTACGAATTTGCCTACGGGCTTATACGAATTATGGTATCAGGGTACGGGAACCACGGTACATACGGCAAGTAAGACCGCGCCGACCAATGCGGGAACGTATTCCGTTTCATTAAAGGCGGTGCCGGATACGGCGAATGCCGGCAAGAACCTGCCCAGTAATTACAAATTTTCGGGCAGTGCGGTAAACTTTACCATAACGCCTAAGCAGGTAACTATACCCACCGTAACCGGTGCTCAGGAATATACGGGCAGTCCTATAACCTACGTGCTATCGGACTTCAACGGCGGCGCGGACATAAGGGTGGACAGTGTAACGGGCGCTAACGGTAATACGGCGACCGGCGCTAACGGCGCGGCAATAACGGACACTACGGACACCTTCGAGGCGACGAAGGTTGACACCTACACCGTAACGCTGGGACTGCGCGACACCGTAAACTATGCCTGGTCGGACGGAACGAATTCCGATAAGCAGATAACTTTCGAAGTGACGCAAAAAGAGTTGCTGTCTTCGGCGCCTGTAAGCAGTAAAGTGAACGGCATCGGCGGAGCGGAGTGGTCATACGGCGAAAGCGGAGTTACGGTAACGATAACCGACGACAGGATATCGGGCGAAAACATAAATCTGCTTTTCTACTACGATAACAAGAGTAATACGCTGACAGGCGTAACTACAGGCAACGTAACGGTAATAACAATGCCCGCGAATATCGCGGTAGGTACGCATACGTTGACGGTGGAGCTTAACGGCACTACTGGCGATAACGCCAATTATAAGCTTACGAAAAACGATACGTTAAGCTTCGAGATAACTTCGGGCAAGATAGATCCTACCACGTACGGCTGGACTTATACAAAGGACGGCGCGGCAGGCTCGACGATAGTGAACGGCGGAAAGATACCTTTCGCATTAAAAACGGGCAGTGCGACGGACGGAGTTAAGTACGAGTTGTCTATTCAGATACCTGCATCGGACAGCTTTGTGGTGGTGGACACAAGCAAATACGTTAACGGTTATCAGACGCGCAGCAAGGATGCGGTAGGCAAATATACGACGACGGTTGCTTTGAAGTCGACGGACCCGACGTTTATGTTTGAAGTAAACGGAGTAAAGAGCGCAACGATTGACGTAACTTTCAGTTGGGAAATTGAGAAAGGCACGTTTGATTTAAGCGGTGTAATATGGGAGTATTCGACGGACGGAAACGCTTGGAAAGATTACGACCCGACTAATCCTCCGCAGTATAACGACGGATACGACGTAACTGTAAGGATAAAATCAAGCAGCTTGCCGTTGGGGTTAAGTCTGGATTCGTTCTATTCTGGCGTAAGCGAAGACAGCGTAAACAGTTATGTGGCGAACGTCTCGGCTTCGGACCTTGTATACAACACGTTAAACTTTAACGCGCCCGATACAAGTATACTTACGCTTAACTGGGAGATAGCTAAAAAGAACCTTTATACGGGCTTTAAGAACGAAAAGGAAAGCTATACAAACACCGCGGGCAACAGCGGAAGTTTCATTATAAAGAAACTGAACTTGGACCCTGCGTTCGAGCTGTATATCGAATACAAGTATTACGAAATATCGACGGGCGCGCCCGTAACGCTGATGGATATAAAGTCCGCGGCTGACCCTACGCAAGAAAAGCAGTATAAGGTAGAAGCTTACATAGATCCGGCATATGCGGCAAATTATTGCGTGGAAATGCCAGACGGCACGACGCCCAGCGATACCTTTGTAACAGGCAGCAAAAACAAGCTTGCGACGGCAACCTTAGACGGCAACGACGGCGCAACCCCGATAACAGTAACGTACGACGGCAAAGGTCACTTCGACGCTTCGCTTGTAAAGGTAACGGGCGACGACGGAATGAACGTTACGGATTTCACGGTTACGTATTATAAGGGTTCTACGCCTACGGCAGGCAACGAGCTTGCGGCAGGCGAAACGCCGAAAGACGCTGGCGAGTACTGCATTGTTATAACTTTGGGCAGTATTGCGGAGAAGAAGTATATACTCGGCACTGACACGTTTAAATTAGTTATAGAAGCGAAGGGAATAGAACTTCCCGCGCTTGGCGGAATAACGTTCAACGGCGCGGAGCAGAATTTCGAGGATTTCCTCGGCGGTAGCTGGAACGATTATAAAGACATTATAGAGTTGGGCGGCGCGATTACCGAAAGGAACGTCGGCTCGGGTGAGTACGTCACTACTTTAAAACTTAAAGATACGAACTATAAGTGGATATATCCCGCTAAAAGCAAAAGCAACGCAAAATATTCGTTGGCGGCGGAAACAACCGTTACGGGCGACGATATAACCGCGACGTACAACTGGAACATAGCGCCGCTTATCCTGGACACAAACAATATGTGGAGTAAGGGTAAAGGCGGAGCGACCTTGAACCTTCCTCAGAACATACGCGATTTGATAAGCGCTGGAACGCTTGAACTGGGATACAGATACTATGACGCGGACGGCAATTTTGTGGAAACGCCGGAATTGAAGGGCGGCAGGTCGTTTAAGGTTGAAGCCGTTCTCGGCGGAGACGATTCGGTACGCAATGTACAGTTCAAGACGGGCGACGCGACTATTGGCAACACCAGCCCCGCGCTTAATTATACCGTACCGCAAAGCGGCGCGGCGGCGGCGTTCGGCAGCATAAAGGACTTCATGACGAA
>CAJTRW010000006.1:29648-74772 GCA_910578765.1 uncultured Christensenella sp. | reverse complement strand
GTTCAAACGTACCCGAAAGACAAGATAAAATCATTACAGCAAATAAAAATGTTACCGCAATATTCGAAAAGATTAAGATAACTGTATCATATAGCGCGGGTGTAGGCGGAACAATAGACGGGAAGATTGAGCAGGAAATAGAATACGGCAATGACGCAGAATTTGTCGTAGCGGTTCCTGACGAGGGTTATAGGTTTGTAAAATGGTCGGACGGTAACGGTTCTACCATAAGAAAGGAAACGTGCGTTAATACGGAAATAAACGTAACCGCCGAATTTGAATTTTTATATGAAGGCGGCGAGGGTACTGCGTCAAATCCGTTTACTATTGCTAATTATACGCAATTAAACGATATGTGGTACTATCCCGAATCAAGTTATAAACTGATAAAAGATTTGGATTTAAGCGGAATAAAACACGAACCTATATTTGATGATGCGACGTATTTTAACGGTCGTTTTAACGGCGGCGGGCATACAATCAATAATTTAACAGTCGAAACCGATTTAAATTATCCGTCACTGTTCGGTGTAACGAGCGGCATTGTCGGCGATTTGAATTTAGTCAACGCAAATATAAAGACTTGCGACTTTAATACGCAAAGTGCGAAGCAAAAATATTGTGTGGGTATAGTTGCGGGCAAGTCTGTGGGACTTATCCATAACGTTAGCGTAAGCGGAATAATCACCGTAGACGGAATAACGTACGACGGAGTCGCTGTTGGGGGGATTGCGGGGATGGTCGGCAATAATGTTTTAGATTGTATTGCTGATATTGAAATGACGGTAAAAAACGTTGAAAGAGAAAACAAAACTAATTTGTTACAGCCGTTTTTATTCGGCGGTTTGTTGGGCTTTTGCAATTCTGCGAACGTAATAAATTGCGATACTCAAGGCGAGATAACTATTATAGATTCAAGTTATGATATATACGTCGGTGGATTGATAGGTTATTATTCTAACGGCAGTCAAGTTCAAAAGGAAATTAAAGACAGTAGTACAAACCTAACGATAAAAGACGAAAACACTTCTTTTAATGCCGGAGGTTTCATAGGGTATTTAACGATAAATCAAAATACGTCTTTACAAATAACTAACGGCTCGGTTTACGGTAACATTACAAGTGGAGATGCTGGAGGTTTTATATATGAAGGTTATTCGTCATCCGGTGATTTGCTTATTGAAAACTGCTTAGTTGAAAATGAAATAAAGCATACCGGTATGGCGGCGGGTTTCATAAAGTTTTATACAGGGAAAAATTGTACAATCCGCAATTGTCATGCAACGTGTGTGATTGACGGGGGAGATGCTGGATGGGGATTTGCTTATAATGTATCACGTATTAACTTTAATAATTGTTACAGTTCCGGTAGCATTTACTCAAAACGTGGCGGTGGATTTGGATGGATGCTAGGTCATTGTATTGTTGAACAGTGCTACTCGGATAATGATATTATTTATACCTATTATTCAAGTGCGGCCTTTGTGTATGCAATATTTAATTCGGAAATTATAAATTGTTATGCGCAGAATAATTTTATAAAAGAACCAATATATGGTAACAACATACCGCTTACGGTATTAATGGTTTTGAGAAACAGTAAGATAAGTAATTTTTATTATTCGGGAAATTTAATTGAAAAAGTTTTTAAGGAGGTAACGAATTCAGAAATTACTAATTTTCATTGTTTAAAGAGCGATAAGTTGACGGAAGAGTTAATAGAAGTTGACAGGGGAGACGAACCGTCGTCAATAGATATAACAGTCTATGAAAAACCTGAAGATATGTATTATTTAGCGGATAAGTTAAATGAAGGGTTAACAAAGGATATTTGGATAGATCAAGATAATGATTTTCCGATATTAATATTTTAAATTTTTTTTCAAAGGAGAAATGTTATGGTAAAAACAAAAAGAAAAAATGTTTTGATTGGACTAAGCATTTTAGTAATGCTGATGTGTTTCGTCGTTGGACTATTTATGTTGCAAACATATACAGTTTATGCAGCAGAAGATACGGAAAGCTTAGAAGAAAGTGCTTTACAATTTGACGTTACTGAATATGAAGGTGAAAAAATAAATGCAACTTATGCGTTTAGTCAAATTAACGATAAAGAGTGTAGCGTACGCATAACCAATAAATCGGTTGCGACAACGGCAGTTATTCCATCAAGTGGAACTATAAATGGTAAAGAATTTACGGTAACTGAAATAGCGTCAAGTTGCGCTATGTCTGCATCAAATTTGGTTGTTGTGGATTTGCCCAGAACAGTTAAAAAAATAGGGAATATGGCTTTCGCTAATTGCGCCAAACTTAGATCTGTAGATTTAAGTAATGTAATTGAAATTGCAAATAACGCATTTTACAGGTGTCCGCAATTAGACCTTATCGTTATACCCAAGACGGTAAAATCTATAGGTTCAAGTGTTTTTAGTAGAAATAATACTCAGGTAGAGGTAAGGGCTACCGAAAGCGATTGCGTTAATTGGACAAGCAGTTGGATGTCTGGTAATGAGAATCAAGATGTACATTTTAACAGTAAAATAACTACCAAACCACGCGCAGAATTAATAAAAGATAATCAAGCAAGATCTGGCAGCGACATTAAAGGATTTATTATAACTAAAGGTCAAACCAACTTGACTGATTTGGATGTGTTGGATCCGAACATATTTATAAGTGACGATATAGTTATACCCAAAGAAGCTACTCTTGGAGGTTTCAAATATCCTATACTTGGAATAGATGATAACGCGTATGTTGATGCATTTTATGAAAATTTAATAATCGAATATTCGGAAATACCTATTGTTATTGATTCGAACTCATTTATTTTTAATACAGGTAAAAATGTTATATTTAATAGACCCGTAGAATTTAAGGAAATTGAAGATTCTCCTGATTATGAAAGTCTATATAATGGTGAAAGTTCATTAGAAATTTTTTCTGCTTCTTCTATAAATTCGGTTATTTTGCCTGTTGATACTGAAATTGCTGAAGGTATGTTTACACAATGTGCTGTTTTGGAGAATATATTTTTTGAGACACCAAGCGAAAATCCTTATGAAAAAGGTGCTAATGAAAAAGAGAAATTAATAAATAAACTTAATGACCTTGTTTCACAGTCAGATAATAAAGTTGAAATACCCGAAAGTGTGAAAACAATTGGCTCATACGCTTTTCAAGGCGCAATAAGCATAAAAGAATTACATATAACCGACAAAACAATAAATGTTGGTTCTGCAATCGTAGAAGAATGGATTCCGGAAAATCAAACTGTTTATGTCCATAATGAAAATCATATAAATTATAGGGATAGTAAAGATGAGGAAGGATGGGCTGTTAATTGGGCAGGAAAATTTACGAATGTAATATTTGATAAGGAGTTTTATAGAGTAAAATTAGATGTTGAAGGTGGGACTTTGCCTAATAAATCAGAAAATGAATTTTGGTTTGAAAAAAATTATGTATTTACCCTACCAATTCCTGTATATGAAAATCGTGATTTTGATGCATGGTATGATTTGGATTCCAAAGAAAAGATTTTTTCGGAGCAAATAGTTATTAACAGGGATTATAATTTAACCGCATTAAGTGATATTTATGATTTAGTAACAATTAAATATAAAACATCTATAAGTGATAAAACATTTAAAGAATTTAATTTAAAAGTATTTAAAAATATTTTGCCAATGTTTGAAATAAATTATGTCAACGTTTTACCGCCTGTTTTAGATGATTCACAAATATACGTTAAAAAAGAAATTGGTTATAGTTTGAATTTCGTTATTGGAGATGATTGTTTCTATCATTATGACGATGAGATAAATAAATTAGTTTGTGATAGAAAATGGAAAGGTGGAAACGGCACTATTGAACAAACTTGGGAATTAATTCAATATAAATTAAATTATATAGGTTTACCGGAAGGATTAGATAATCCAAATCCTGATAGTTTTAATGTAGAAAATCATATTTTTTTTGAATCTGTATTAAATAAAGAAACAGGCAAGAAATATGTATGGGAATACATGGACACTTATCTTTTAGATTTAAGTATACCCTATAAAGACAATGTAATAGATATACATGGTGAATGGGAAGATTTTGTAACTTATATACAGTACAGATATCAAGGCGGTTCAAAAAAAGAAGGAAATTTCCCGCAATCAATAAAATATCTTGAAGAAATTGAAATTGGTAGCCTGTACAAAGCGGGTTATATATTTGACGGTTGGCTTATTGATGAAGAGAAAGGAATTAAATTAGATTCCTCGATTTTAACTCGTCGAGAAGAAACTTATCTTCAATTGACCGCAAGTTGGGTGAATAGACCTATTAATGGGGTCGAGATGCAAATTCCTAAGAATTTATCTTACTATAAGATAAATAATAATGGAACTTATATAATGCCCACGATAATTAAACCTCCTTTTCATATAGAAATTACATCAAATGTCACTGAAGTGTATCTTTATAGTAAATTATATACTAGCTATCAAATGTATATAACAGTGAGTACAAAACGTAATACACAATTTAAATTACATTTGGACAATTTTGCAATAAGAGCGCCGATTGTAGAAATTGATGGCAAACTCTGTCCTCAATCTGGAATTTATGTTCATACGGAGAGTTCTGTACCTATATGGGACGGAATAAATACCCCTACTTCAATTCCTATTAACCCCGTCGTGCCTGGATTCAATCCTCCAATTGTTGTCGGCCCTACTTTTCCTCCTATGATAAAACCTTTTGCAAGAACCAATGGGGTTAATCTAAATGCCTATTCCTTAAATTCTTCAGGAGGCTGCTTAAATCTTTATACTTATGGCAGAGTAGAAATTTATGGTGCATCGGGACAAAATGGTACCTCTTCAAATATTAATGGAGGGAACGGAGCGTGTGCAATTTATTGTGAAAATCTATCTATTATGTGTGCGGATAATCTATATATTAAAGGAGGGGATGCAGGAACAGCATATAGAAATGGAGAAGAAGGTTCACCTGCTTTTGGTATAATTGGAGTTATTTCAATTGACAAATGGATTACACAAATTGGTATATCTGGAATTCCATTTGACGGGATGGTTAGAGTTGATGGAGGATGTTCATCAAGATTGTGTGCCGCACCTACACATATAATTGGAGCTCCGTCCATAACCTTACCTTCAACTCACAATTGAATGAATTTGTAAAAATTTTATCATAATCAAAAAATAGTGTCGGCGAACAGTTTAACCGCAAGAGGTTACTGTTTGGCGGCACTTTTTTTGTCATTCGAAACCGACTGCGATTTCAAATCGCAATCGGTTTTTTTATTGTAAAAAATTTTCCGATTTGTGGATTTATTTGAACTGTTTTTCCGATTTTGTAGAAAAAAAACTGTACTAAATAATGACAAAACTATCGGAGGATTTTAAAAATGGAATGGAATGATGGAAAGGAAAGGGCATTGTTGGAAAGAGAACAAGCGAAGCTACGCAGGGAATGTCTTGCAGCGGGAATGACGGAGGAACAAATCCAACTTTTGCGAAGTTGTGACGAAGATTGGTATAGAGGCAGACGGCGCGAAGCTCGTCATACGCAAAGCCTGAATATTACGGTATTTGATGAGGACGATTGTGATAGCGACGCAAAGAACCCGTTATTAAAGAAATTCTTACATAAATTTTCGGTAGAGGACAATCACTTTGAAACCGAGCGATTCGGTTGGATAGAGCAAATTGAAAATAAAGACCTATATATGGCGGTTTCGTCTTTGTCGGATTCAGACAAAGAAATTTTAACGATGCTTTTGTATGACGGATTGAAACAAAAAGATATCGCCGAACAAAGAGGCGTGAAGAAGGCGGCAATATCAAGAAAAATCGGTCGATTAAAAGAATTTTTAAAAAATTTTTTGTAAGATGTAAACTTTTGGGCTTCTTAATTGCCTACCACATGAGGGGGATTGAACAAATCCACGAAGAAAGGAGCAGGAAATGAAACTGAATATTATCGGATGCCGTAGTTTTTGTAAAGAGCACTGTATTAAAAATTATGTAGATCTTGCGAACAGTTTAGGCTTGAGCGTAGTAGTTGTCAGATTGCTCGAACAGGGCAAGCAAATCGGTTATGAAGCGGTAAAGGATATTTACAACAAGCACGGCGAACAAGCGGTTGAGAAGCTCATAGATTTTGAGGAGGAAACGCTGAATGGCTTTAAGAGTAAATACATTCTTGTCGGAAACAAACTTTACTGAGTATTACAAAAAGGGGATAACCTTGAAAAGTTGCGTTCTGAAACATTGGCTAAAACGCAAACGGTTGAAACAAAGTTTTGTTGCGGCGCAACTCGGAATGGATAAGTGTAAATTCAGACGCAAACTGTATAAACGTTGTCGATTTAATAAAGCGGAAATTAAGGAGCTTGTACGTTTGCTCGGGGTAAGAGCGGCAATATCAGTTATTTGGTTTCCGAGCTTACAGGAAAAAAGACGAATACAAAAATATGTATGGGAGGGACAAATGAGATGCAAATATAATCCGTGCATAGCGCATTGCCTTGAAACACCTATGGAAAAGAAAGCTCGCAGAATTGCGGAACAAGAAAAAGAATACGGCGCGAATTGGGAACAGAGTGAAGAATTTGAAAATTTGATTTTTGATTCGGACGAGCTTCCGAGTCATAGATTTGATCGGAGGCGAAATGTCTAACGTGAATGCAAAAGAATGCAACACATCAATCGCAGAGATGCTTGCTGACGGAGAGCAGCTTAAAAACTTTTATCGGTTTGTAGCGCAAAACCCTCATATTAACTTGCACGACGCTTGCCAGATAATTATAGAACGCCCGAATGCTACGGTATGCTTGTCGTTCAACGAGTGGGCGGCTATGGGGCGGCGCGTAACGAAGGGCAGAAAGGGCATAGCCTACTATGATTACGACGGTTATAAGCAGTTCGTATTCGACGCAAACGACACGCACGGCGATAAACGTTATTCTCGCCCTATACTGCCAATGAAGCGATTGCTCGGTGGGTTAGACGAATTGAACGGCACGGAATACGCCGAAGAAGAAAAAAGCGATTATCGCAAAATACATAAAGGCGTAGAGCTTTATTTGCAAGAGCAGGACGCGCTTACGGGTGACGACGAAAGAGATAAATTGCTTATAGACGGTATTGCTTATTCGCTGTATTCAAAGACGGGTTTCCCCAAAAGCGTCGGTATCGGTTTTAGCGGATTGCCTTATTCATATAAAGAGAATGCGGAGTTTATAAAAGACGTTTATATACGGGCGGATATGCTCGCGCAGGACATAGAGGAAGCGTATTCGGAGAATAAAGAAGAAATCAAAATAATAGACGATACGGAAGAAGAAGCTGTATCGGATGAACCTGTTGTTTCAGTCAAACATACGGAGCAAGTTCTCGAGAAGCCGAATCATCCGCTGTATCCAATGTACGAACAGTACAAAAAAGCGCAGAAAACAAATCCGAACGCGATAGTCTTAATGCGCTACGGCGACTTCTATGAAGCGTTTGACGATAGCGCGAAAACCTTATCGAAAGAGTTGGATTTAACGCTCACGGGCAGAGACTTCGGCTTGCCTGAAAGAGTGCCTATGTGCGGTATGCCATATCACGCTATGGATAAGTATTTGGACAAAATACTTGCGTTTAGCGGCGTATTGCTGATAGAGCCGAACGAAGAACCAAAGTATATACTTTCACACGAGGAATTGCTTGAACAAAGCGAAACGCCGAAAGAAAAACAAAAGCCCGTGCTAACGAAAATTGCGGACGACGAATCTACGCCGTTTGATGACGAACAGTCTAATAACGAGTGGAGAAACGAGCTTATGTCAGAGCTTGGTGAAACGGACGACGAACAGTCGGAAGAAGAAACCGAGTTTGACGAAAGCGTACAATCGGAAGAAATAGACGACGAGGATTTGGACGATGCCGAAGCCGAAGATGAGGACGAGTTTGACGAAACGGACGAACAGCCCGAAAGCACAAGCGAACAGCCGAAAGACAAAGTAAAGTCCACACCGAAAAAGCCAGAAAAGGGTATCAAAGACCGTAAGCGTAAAGAAAAGCCGCAACTGTCAATGTTCGACTTGTTCAATCCGCAGGAAAAATCACGGTTAGAGCAAATAATTGAGACAGACCTTAAATACGGTAGCGGCGTAGAACACGGCAAATTTCGCATTTTTGACAAATACAATGAAAACCCGTCCGAAAAGGCTTTTGCTGAATTTCTTAAAAAAGAGTACGGTTGGGGCGGACGTAGCGGCTATGGTGGTATTTGCGAAGATCACAGTCCCAAAGGTGTAAAAATCTATTTACAGGGCGAGAAGGGCGAAAACCTTGAACAGACTTTTTTGAAATGGCCCGAAGTAGCTAACCGCATAGCCGATCTAATAGACGACGACAACTATCTTTCCGAACAGGAAAAACAGAAGTACGTCGAATATACAACCGAGCAAAACCGTCAAAAGGAATTGCGTGCAGAAGAAGAACGGCGCAAAAACGAGCTTATAAACCAAGTTATATTTTCCGCGTCTGCGGATAGGAAACAGCGTATTTTAGACGAGTATGCGGACACGACCAAGCTCACGGAATTTGCGGAGTTTCTTAAAACCGAGTACGGCGCTATTGAGGAACGCGGGGAGGAACATTCCGCAATTTATAACCAACAGGGGATATGGATATACAGGGGCGAGATAACTTACAACTATCAAGACAGTATTTTTCTTAAATGGGAAGAATTTGCGGATAAGGTTATTTCGCTTATAGAAAAAGACCGTTATATAGAGCAACCCAAATTATTTTCGGAAGAAGATGAAACTTGGGACACGCTAATAGACGCAAGATTTTCTCAAGCCGAAGAAGATGCTATTCTTGAGGAAAACGAAAACACCGACTTAAACGGAGTGTTAGACCAAACCGAGCTTGGCGGAGCAAAGACGAGATTCAAAAATAATGTGTCGGCTATCAGGCTTGTAAACAAGCTGTATGCCGAAAACCGCAACGCAACCGAAGCAGAAAAAAAGACATTGGCGCAGTTTGTCGGTTGGGGCGGACTGTCGCAAGCGTTTGACGAAAACAACGAGGGGTGGAAAAGGGAATACGCCGAGCTGAAAGGCTTGCTGTCTGCGGAAGATTACGAGCAAGCACGAAGCAGTACGCTCAACGCCTATTACACGGCAAAAGACGTTATCGGCGGTATCTATACTGCGCTTGAAAGATTCGGCGTAAAGGGCAACAACCGAATACTTGAACCGTCAATGGGAACGGGCAATTTTTTCGGGTTTATGCCAAAAGAGATAGCGGACGGCAGCAGACTGTACGGCGTGGAATTGGATAACCTTACGGGCAGAATTGCGGCGAAGTTATACCCGCAAGCTAATGTGCAGATTAAAGGCTTCGAGGACACGAGTTTTCCGGACGATAAGTTTGATGTCGTTGTAGGCAATGTGCCGTTCGGTGGTTACGGAGTCGCGGACAGTGAATATAACCGATACAATTTTAGGGTACACGATTATTTTCTTGCAAAATCCATAGACAAGGTAAAGCCGAGCGGCATTGTGGCGATAGTGACGAGCAAAGGTACAATGGACAAGCTCAATCCAAGCGCGAGAAAGTATGTAGCAGAACGCGCGGAGTTGTTGGGAGCGATAAGACTACCGAACACGGCGTTTAAGCAAACAGCGGGAACGGAAGCCGTAGCGGACATTTTGTTTTTCCGTAAACGCGAAGAAAAACTCGCGGATATATCAGGCGAGGAATGGCTCGGTACTGGCAAGACGGACGATGGGTATGAGCTGAACAATTACTTTATCAAGCATCCTGAAATGGTACTCGGAACACTTGCGGAAGAAATAGGATTGTACGGCGGCAAGGATATAACGGTAAAGCCGGACGGACGCGAACTTTCGGAAGCGTTATCCGAAGCGGTTAAAAACTTACCGCAGGACTTTTATATAAACCCCGAAGCAAAGCCCGACGAAGAAAGCACGATAGAGGTGGACTACAATGTAAAGCCTATGTGCTTTAAAGCCGAGAACGGCAGACTGTATATGCGCATCGGGGACGAAATGGTAGAACAGCGCATACCCGCTTTCCCGAAAGACGCATATCAGAGAATCTGTGGAATGATAGCCTTGCGCGAGGAACTGCACCATATTTTGGACTTGCAGATACAGGGCTGTTCAGACGAGGTGCTAAAACGTGAACAATGGAAGCTCAATTCTCAATACGATTTATTCATAAAGAAATACGGCGAACTAAACGGGCAGACGAATACGCGGCTTTTCAGTGATGACGGGGACAGTGCGTTGCTGTTCGCTTGCGAAGAAATAGACAAAGAAACGGGCAAGGTCAGTAAGTCGGACGTATTCAGTAAGCGTACAATACGTCCGTATGTAGTGCCTACAAGTACGGACGATTGTTTTGAAGCGTTGCAGATTTCAAAGAATGAGCGCGGCAGAGTAGATATTTCGTACATAGAGGAGCTTACGGGTAAGAGTTATGACGACGTGCTGTTCGAGCTTGGCGATGTAATATTCCGTGACCCTGAAAAAACGGACAGGGTGGATAAGTATTCGGGATTCGTAACCAGTGAAGAGTATCTTTCGGGCAAAGTGGTTGTCAAACTGAATACGGCTCGTAGATACGCGGAACAATATGCGGAATATCAAGCCAACGTGGAAGCGTTGGAAAAAGTACAGCCCACGCCATTAACGGCAAGTGAAATATCGGTACGGCTCGGACAGACGTGGATAGACAAGGAAATCTACAAGCAATTCTATATGGAGCTTGTCGGCGTAAATTGGTGGCATCGCGGTTACGTTGAGTTGTTCTATAACCCGCACGACAGTAGTTGGCGTTTAGACCAAAAAGACAGCGTAAGGCTCGACACTCAAATGAAACAGAAAGAGGTGTACGGCACAAACCGCGCGCCCGCATACAGGCTTTTCATAGACTGTATGAACTTAAAAGCCACAACTATTTATGACACGGTTCAGGACGAGGACGGTAAAGAACGGCGCGTACTCAATCAAGCGGAAACGATTGCAGCACGGGAAAAACAGAACAAGATTAAGGAAGAATTCCAAAATTGGATATTTGCCAAACCCGAACGCCGCGAGGAATTGGAAGCAACCTACAACAGGCTGTTCAACCAAATTACGTTGCCGCACTACGATGGGAGTTATCTCAAATTCCCCGAAATGAATCCGGCTATCGAATTGCGTCCGCACCAAAAAGATGCAATACACCGAATCATAACTAACGACCAGAGTACGCTTCTGCACCACGTTGTTGGTTCGGGTAAGACCTATACAATGGCGGCGTCGATAATGAAAATGCGACAGCTCGGCTTATGCAAGAAAGCAATGGTAGCGGTGCCGAATCATCTTGTACAGCAATGGGCAAGCGAGTGGCGTAAGCTGTATCCGAATGCAAAAATACTTGTAGCGACGAAAGAGGACTTGGAAAAGAGCAACAGGCAAAAGTTTGTCAGTAAAGTCGCGCTTGGTGATTGGGACGGAATCATAATCGCGCAATCGAGCTTTGCAAAAATTCCCGTATCGCAGGAACGGCAGATTAAAAAACTCAACGAAGAAATCAAGCAAGTAGAAGAAACGATTTTTAATACTTGGAGCGAACAGGGAATGCCGCGCGGCGCTGTCAAGAATTTGGAGCAGATAAAAAAGACCAAACAAGCGCAACTCAAAAAACTGATGGATTCGAGTAAAAAGGACGACGTGCTTACGTTTGAAAATCTCGGCGTGGACTATCTGTACATCGACGAAGCGCACTACTATAAAAACTTGTTCCTATACACGAAAATGAACAACGTGGCGGGCATATCCAGTGCGGCAAGCCAACGTGCAAGCGATATTAAACTTAAATGTGAATACTTGCAAGAACTTCACGGCAACGACAGGGGCGTAGTGTTTGCAACGGGAACGCCTATTTCCAACAGTATGACGGAAATGTACACGATGCAGAGATATTTGCAGCCGAGTACGCTCAAAGAAATCGGGATAGAGTTTTTCGACGGTTGGGCGGCGGACTTTGGAGAAACGGTAACGAGTATGGAGCTTGCACCGAGCGGTAAAGGTTATCAGGCGCGGACGAGGTTTGCAAAGTTTACGAACCTACCCGAATTACAAACCTTGTATCGTTCTTTCGCGGACGTCATTACTTCGGATATGGTACAGCTTGCCGTACCCGAAGCAGAGAAACACGTTATCAATCTGAAACCGTCTGATACAGTTATAGACCTTGCGGAAAAAATTGCGGAACGTGCGGAGATAATACATAACGGCGGCGTTAAACCCGAAATAGACAATATGTTGAAAGTTACGTCGGACGGAAAGAAACTTGCGCTCGACCCGCGCTGTTTTGTACCCGATTCGGAGGATGAGGAAGGCAGTAAACTTAACGAAGCCGCACGGCGCATTTACGAGATTTGGGAGAAAACTACTGACGTAAAAGGAACGCAAATCGTCTTTTGCGATTTGTCCACGCCGAAAGTAAAATCGGACGAATATACATACGGTTTGCGGTTTGACGCTTATAACGACCTGAAATACAAGCTCGCACAGAAAGGCATACCGTCAGACGAGATAGCGTTCATACACGACGCGCACACGGACGAGCAAAAGCAAACGCTGTTTGACAGAGTCAATTCGGGAGCTATCCGAGTGATAATCGGCAGTACGGAAAAGTGTGGCGCGGGAACAAATGTGCAGAAACGGCTTTTGGCGTTACATCATTTAGATACGCCTTACAGACCAAGCGATATGGAACAGCGCGAGGGGCGAATTATAAGGCAAGGCAACGAAAATAAAAAGGTAGACATATACACCTACGTTATGGAGCGCACGTTCGACAGCTATTCCTATCAGATACTTGAAAACAAGAGCAGATTTATTCAGCAGATAACACGCGGCGATTTTACAGCGCGTGAGTTCGAGGACATAGACGAAACAACTTTGAGCTATGCCGAGATAAAGGCGATAACGGCGGCAAATCCAAGAATAAAACGCAAGATGGAAGTGGACGCAGAGATAGCGAGATTGCGTGTGTTGGAGGGGCAATACAAGAAAAATCTTTACAGTTTACAGGACAAAATCCGCAAGGACTTTCCCGAAGATATACGCAGACAGGAACTATTATTAGAACGAGCGACACTCGACTTTATGCACTTGCAATCAAGTAAACCCGCAGACCCCGAAGCGTTTGAAATAAGCGTAAACGGCAAAGTTTACACGGATAAGAAAGAGGGCGGAAAAGCTCTTATGGACGCGCTTTATGGTTGTAAACCCGAAACGGTTGTCGCAGAGTATTGCGGCTTTAAGTTGAGTATGAACCCTATGAAGTCGTTGACGGGCGAAAGGGATATAACGCTTGCCGCGAACGGACAGTACACTATGGCGTTGGGAGAAAGCACGAGCGGAAACTTGCAGAGATTAGATAACTTTATGGAAGATTTTCCGAAACGTAAGGAACGGCTTGAAAACCGCTTACAGCAGTTAAAGAACGATTTGGAGATTGCCAAAGAGCAAGTAAAAAAACCGTTTGAGCATAGGGGGAAACTATCCGAGCTATTAAGTGAACAAGCAGAGCTGAACGCCGAACTCAATCTTGATAAGCGCGAAGAAATCGTAGTCATAGACGACGGTAACGGTGATAGCGGAGAGAACTATAAAATGTTACCCACGCAAAGAAAAAGTAGGGAGGAAAAGATTATAGACAACGAAGATAAGATAGCCGCTATGCAGGTTGTCGTATTGCCGGACTATGAAGTGGATATAGAAGATATGCACAAGTACGGCTATGTTTGGGACGGTATGTTGCCACTTACGCGCGATAAAGCTGCAAGGCTTTGGGGTATGGGTTTGCAGGTTTATAAGCTCGGTGCGGACAATACGCTACAAGAGATTGAGCATTACGGTAACTTCGGATTCGATACGAAAGAAAAAGCGATGTTCGGCATAGAAAAGCCCGTATGGAAAAGGTTCTTGGAAAGCGAAAAAGCATTACCGTATTTTGCGGCGCGTTCGCAGTTTGCGGAAAGCGCGGGTGTTGTAACGTCGGGCGATATGGATTCCATTGACGAAAGGTTCACAATAGACTTTATCGAAGCGAATTACAAAGAACGCGCCGACTTAGACGATTATCTTGCGGACAAACCTAAACCTAAACCGGAAGAAATGAAAGCATATACGGTGCGGCTTTTGGACGAGTTCAGTTTGCGGATATGGCGCGACGAGTTGAAATACTACGGTTGGGAAGAACGCGACGTGCTTGTGGCACTTGCAAATCATTTGGAGAACGAAGAAATGAAAGCGGAAGCCAAGCAGTTGACGGACAGACCGTTTAACGCCGAAAAAGAGTTGTTGTCAAGGTTGGCGGGGTTCAGCGAACAAGAAATAGAGAATATGGATTTAGCCGCGTTTGACGACGAGTTGACGGTGCTTGATAAACAGCCTCCATATATGCTAAACGAAAGCAGTGCTGTTCATAGGTATATGGACGGAGTGTTATTACTTCGCAACGATACGACGAGGAATAGTTGGTACGTCATTAACGACACGTCGGCAAAAAACAAGGACGGAAGTTATATCGACAAGGGCGATAAAACGGACGTGATGACCGTGCTTGCATACAACGGGCTTTATGACGGGAATCCTATGCGCGAGTTCTATTCGGAAGAGGAAGCGCGAGCGTACTATACCGAAAAAATTAAGGCAATCCGCGATGTCAGGCTAAAATCTGCAAAGAATAATCCGCTTGTCGTAGGTGGAGGTTCGGAACGCGATAGAATATTTGCAATCATAGAAGATTATTGCGACAGTTCAGAGCGCATACACGGCGGTACGGAGGACGGTATCGACTTGGAACTATTGGCGAACAACGCTGATTGTCCTATCGAAACTACAAAAGAGCTTTTGTTAAAATACGGCGCAAGCATTGACGGTAACAAAGTAACCCTGAACGACGAGTTGCAGTTTGAACGCCGTGTGATTTCCAACAGACCGAATTATTCGGATTTTGTTTCTAATCTCCGCAGGAGCTATTTTGCATTGAGAAAACAGATTGATTACGAAAGCGAAGTAATAGAAAGCGTAAAAAACGAGTACGATAACTTCCAAGCCGAGATGCTGAAAAGTAAGCCGAAAAAAGTATTTCACAATAGCTATAAAATTAATTTGTATAACGAGTTTTCGGATGTTATACAGAGCGGAAAAGAGTATTTGTCGGATAACGATTTCAAGGCTTTGTATGAGGATAAAGGCCATATTCTGGACAGCCTTTACGACGATTACATAGGCTCGGAAAATTACAGTGTGGAAACTTACGGCGACACGGCAATGTTCATAAAAGATTACTGCGAATCTGCACACAATGAGATTTACTATCCAATAACATATTACGGCAAAGATACCGAGAACAGGGCGTATTACAGCATGACGAAAGGCATATCACTGGAAGACCTTGTTTGGTTCGAGAAAAATACGAAAGCGGATATGCTCACGGTTGCCGCGCCCGCTTGTTATGTGGGAAAAGCCGAGCTTGAGAAATTGCATATTTTTTATTTAAACATTGGTAGAGATATATCGGAAGAACAGCTTATTGGTGAGAACACTATGGGCAATATGATGAACGCTATGGACAATTACCAATACATTTACCCGCTGTATTTGAAAACGGGCGAATATGCTTACGAACATTACGAAATAATAGCGCATCGCAATTCGCGCAAATCAAACATGGAATGTAAACTTGCAATCGAGGAAGCTATCCGTCAGAACTACGACGGTATGCGCTTAAACGACGGTATCGAAGATAAACTCATAGAGCAGTACGGTATGGAGCGCGTAGTTTTCGTTCTGGCAAATACCGTGAACGAGCGGAATTGGGACGGAAGGTACAGCCGAGAAAACAAGGATTGGGCGAGAACAATACCTATGTCGGAGGACGAGAACGTTCGTAGCGAGTGTTGCCTTGAAACGCATCCCGCCGTATTGGACGCTTTTATAAATCGTATCCGCAGAAAAATAAAAGAAAACATTAAAAAAGAAATTGTAGAAACAATGACAAAAACGGATATGCTTATGGGAACCGAGCATGAGAAAGTTAAAGCATATTATACGTTTAATTATCGGATGCAAGCGAGCGGCGAGGGGTATTATCAAGCCTATATGGTAGATAACAAAAACGGCGAGATTTTCCCGATATTCAATTTCAATTTTTCCACGCAGAAGGAATTGGAAGAAGAATGGCAAAGGCGGCTCGCAAGCGGCGTGTTCGGAGATGCAAAACTGATAAAATGCGAACCGAACGAGTTGCTTAACATTAGCAATGAGATTGTAAAAAAACAAAAAAAGGAGAAAGAAATGGCACAGGACAAATACAAGAACTTTACCGCAAGGGGCGATAAGGTATTAAGCATTATAAAAGACCGCGACGATAGGAATATCGCCATTATTCAAAGAGAGAAAATAGGCGATTTTGTGGTTGCGGCGCGTTACGATACGACGGACGGAACGTGGGCGCAGGGCAAGTATGATTTCAAAACACTCGAAGATGCCGAGCAGTATAGAACGGAAAAATACGGGTTCGAGAATACGAGCGACACCATAGATAAGAAATGGCTTACTTGCAAGGTCAGCCCCGAAGCACTTATAAAGAAGTATCAGTTCAATTCGCGCTTTATGATGCCGAAAGGCAGCGGCTATGAAGGGTATGCGTATAGCATTTTCAACGACCGTATCAAAGAGGGAACGATTACTACGGACTTAAAAAGCGATACCCGCGAAAGAGCGCTTGTTATCCGTATTCCGGACAATAAGAACGTGGAGATAAGCGGTAACGGCAAAACGGTTGAGATAGACCCGCACGAGTTTATCAGTTTGGTAAACAAAACGACATCGGATAAGTACGAACGCGAACAGCGCTATACGGTAGGGTTTCCGCCCGAAGCGTTTATTAAGGAATACGACACTTCTATGCTTGTGGCGATGCCGAACGATACCAAGTATAAAGGATATGTGTATTATCTTCCAAAGTCGGTAATTACGGAGGACAAACATAGCGACGTCGGAACACTTATCGCCAATATCGGGGAGAGTTTTAAGGTTACATTACGCAAAGGCGAGGAGCGAATAGAGCTTACGGCAAAGGAATACTTGGAGCTTGTAGGCGACAAGAAAGCGGATAAGTACGGCAGAGATACGTCCGAGATAGACGAGTACCGCGAACAGCAAAGCGAGGACGATAAAAAGTGGAGTACGGTCGCAATAAGCGAAAACGCTGTGATTGCCAACTATCAGAACAGTACGCTGTTCAAAATGCCTAAGGGCGAGTATGCGGGATATGTGTACTACATACCGAGCGGAATGGTACGCAAGGACGAAAACGGTCTGAGCTTGCGCGTACCCGAAGATTTCACGGCGCACTTAAAGGACGGGGACAATAAGAAAGATTTGTCGGCGCAGGAGATTATCGCGGCAATCGAGGGCAAGACGGACGAGGACTACGAAAGCATCTATCGCAAGCCGAGCGAAGAAGCAGTAAAGCAGTTTGAAAAGGTAGAGGGAAATCTTCGCAGGAACGTACCTGCCGAAATGCTGAAAAAGCCGAATTGGGTAGTTGTGCGTACTCGTGAGAATAATGACACGGGCAGGCTTGATAAATTCCTTATCAATCCGCATACGGACAAGTTCGCGGAAAGCGACAACCCCGAAACGTGGGCGGACTTCGATACCGCTTGCAATTACGCGAAAGAGAACGGCGGCGTTTGTCTTGCCTATGCGTTGGAGTGGGATAACGATATCGCTTGCATCGATTTGGACGGCTGTATGCAGGAGAACGGCGATTTTTCGGAAATCGCAGAGCAAACATTTAATGCGGCAAAAGGAAGTTATTGCGAAAGGTCCGTGAGCGGAAAAGGCTTGCATATTTTCGGCAAGACGAAAGGTTCGGATTTGCGCTCGTTTAGCAAGGATAAGACGATGGAATACTATCAGGGCGGACATTTCATTGCTTTGACGGGCGATTATTACGGCAGTTCCGAGTTAAAGAGCTTCGATACACCCGAAATGCAGAGCATACTTACAAGCAAGCTCGAAAAGCGTACCGAATGGAAACATACAGGCGAGGGCATAGAAGGATTATCTTCTATGGACGACAGAGAAATGCTCGAAAAAGCGTTTGCGGCGAAGAACGGCGATACTGTGAAAAGGTTGTATAACGGCGAGGACGTAAGAGGCAATCACAGCAATTCGGATATGTCGCTTATGAATTACCTTGCATTTTGGAGCAATCACGATATAGACCAAATGCTTCGCGTATTTTCGTCGAGTGGATTATACCGCGCCGATAAACCGCAGAGCTATTACGAGCACACGGCAATTAAAGCAGTCAAAGGCACGCCTTGCTACACGCCGCCCAAAGCAAGCAACAATAAGCCGTGTGGTAACGGAAGCGATAGCGGAAACAATAAATAATGAAAAAGAAAACGGCTGTCCGCGTTGGACGGACAGCCGAAATAATCATTTTACCAATATAAAGAGCAAACGTTGCATTTATAATGTGCGCGATAAGTACAACCTTTAGAACATGTGAATTGTAGGGCTTCTTCATCTTTAAATATAGTTATATCTATACTGCTACAAGCTGGGCAACTGTGCGGATACAGTGAAGATTTATCATTAACCACTGAAATAATATCCATTGAATATCTTGGTTTTGAATGGATTTGACTAAATGTTATTCTACGGTAACCTACTATCCAATCTTCAGACCAATTTTTAGGCATTAGAATTTGTTCTGCACCGCCGGGTAATACTGTTCCTCCTAGAATAGTGACAGGAGCAACAATACCAATATTAAGAATAGTTCCGGTAGGAATACGAATTTTAGCCTCATACATTCTTGTGTTTAACCATCGGGGGTCAAGCGCTAAACGTTGTTTAACCTCAATAAGTGATTCGGCAAATTCGGTAGAAGCATAAGCACCTATTTTAGATGCCCCATTTATTTGGGTTCCGTCTTTGCTGCTAAATTGACCGTATATTCGATAAAGATAAAAAGGTTTTGTAGTTTTTACTGTTTTATATTCACTATTTAGAAAACTGTCTTTTATGGTTTTAGGTAAATCGTCTTGCGTTGGTAGTATTTTAATTTTATCTTCAATAACTGTTTTATATTTCTTATTGAATGTACCCGCTTCATACGGTTGCTCAGCATCAAAATCATAGAATTTAATATTATCTTTGGTATGTTTAATCAAATCCATAATTTTATTATTGCATATCGAAATGAATTAATCAATAAAATCACAAGGAGAAAAATGAAAGGGAAAAATAAAGGAACAAGCGAGGTGTTAATCCCGAAAGGTTATGAGATAGACGAAATCTTGGATATGGACGAGGTCGACTTCGGGGACGAACAGCCAATACTTACGGAGGAGGTAAAGATAAGTTTTGAGTGAAAATGAAAAAAGAAGCGTTTACGATAAACTTACTCCGCAAAGAAAACAGCTAGTAGATACGATTATATCAAACCTTGAAAACAACCATAGCCTTTGGCGGCAGGGTTGGCGTATAAGCGGTGCGCCAATATCGGCAATCACAGGTAAAAGGTATAACGGCGTAAACAGACTGTTCCTGTCGGCGGCGACAATGGAGCGCGGATACTCGGATAATCGTTGGCTGACATATAAGCAAATGGAAGAAAAAGGTTGGAGCTTTAAGCGCGATGACGAAGGCAACAGTTTAGGCAAAAATGCGGGCGTGGCTATCGAATACTTTACACTTTATGACAAGATTACCAAACAGGCTTTTGACAGAAACACGCTTGACGGAATGACGGAAGCCGAGCGCGAAGATTATATGGACGAGAACGTAATCGGTCTGCGTAAATATTACCGCGTGTTCAACGGCGACATAATAGAGGGTATTCCGGAACGTGAAAAACATACGGTTGATACAAGCGGAAAGAATAGCCGCGCGGAAAGCATTTTACAGTATTGGAACTATAACGAAGCTAAAATCATATATGGCGGAGATGAAGCGTTTTATCGTAAATCGACGGACGAAATTCATTTACCGAAACGTGATGCGTTTACGGACTTACCCGAATTTTACTCTACGGCTATGCACGAGATTGGACACAGCACGGGACACAAAACAAGGCTTAACCGCGATTTAAGCGGCGGCTTCGGAACGGCGAAATACGCCGAAGAAGAATTACGCGCCGAGATAGCGTCTATGTTTATCGAGCAGGACTTAGGTATAGAAACGAGCGAAAAACATATCGAGAACAACAGCGCGTACATACAGGACTGGCACGACAAGATTAAGGAAGACCCGAACGTTTTGTTTAAGGCGATAGCCGACGCGGAAAAAATTTGCAAGTTCGTAATGACGAAAGAGAGTTTAATCGAAAAGGAAATTGAGCCGTATGCGATTATCGAAGATGAAAACGAGTACGGCGATACGGTTTACAAAGTGCGGATGTGTGCGGAATACGGGCAAACGCAATTTGCTTTGAGCGGTTATCCGTTCAGAAGCAGGGACGCGCTTATGAGCGAGTTCGGCAAAATGCAAGAGCTTCCGTTTTGGTCTGGCAAAGATTTCAAAGAGGTAAGTTTTGACGAATTGGAAGCCGAGAGCCGTAAACGCGCGGAAGAACAGGAAGCAAAGGTCGAACGACTGAAAAGTATCGAGAAAGAACCGTCCGAAGTTTTCTTACCGCCGAGCGAAATCGCGGCAGTGGCACAAGAAGCGGCGGCTGTTGCAACAGTAGCCGCAGTTGAAATGTCGGGGAAAGGAATCGAAAGCCTTACGAGAATGGATGATAGGGACGTCGTTGATAAAGCGAGTAAAACTAAGCACGGCGATAAATTCCTTGCGCTATTTAACGGTGAAAAGGTGCTTGCAACGGAGGAGCAGAATGAGCGGTCGCTTATGGCGCGGCTTGCAATGCATACAGGTGAGAACGCCGAACAGCTTTTGCGGATATTCCGCGCTTCGGGGCAGTTCCGCGAGGACAAGCCGAACGCTTACTACGAGAAAATGGCAAATGAAGAAATGCAGTTTGTAGCAACGCTTAAAAAGCCGAAGCCTACCGCAACCGCCGCAAAATCGGGTGGTCGGTTTACAAATACAAAATCTTAAATTATGGAGATAGCTATGAAAAAATTGAAATTCAAAAAAGATTATTACGACATTATCAAAAAGCTTACGGACAAACAAGCGGGCGAGTTTATCAAAAGCGTGTGCGCCTATGTTTACGACGGTAAACCGTTTATGACGAAAGACGAGTATCTTAAAGGCTTGTTTTTATACGTCAAACGCGAGTTGGACGTTTCTGAAATGAACAGAATCAACGGCAAAAAAGGCGCGGACAAGCTCGCTGAAAATAAACGCAGAAACAAGTCAATCGGCGTTATCGTCGGGAGCGTGGTAGTGGCAAGAGCGGCGAAAAAGGACAGCGCGGACGGTGAGTAAAATAATCTGCGGCGACGCGGCGGAAGCATTGAAAAGCCTTTCGTCTGAAAGCGTGAATATGTGCGTAACGAGTCCGCCTTATTACGGACTTCGGGACTACGGCGAAGAAAAACAAATAGGAATCGAGCAAACGCCGGACGAGTACATAGCAAGACTTATTAAAGTTTTTGATGAGGTCTACCGCGTTCTGAAAAAAGACGGAACACTTTGGCTGAATATCGGGGACAGTTATGCGGGTAGCGGGAAAGGTCCTATGACACTTGCGAAAGGCGGTAAGAATGAGAATGTGTTCGATATGGATAACCGCATATACGGTGTGCCGAAAAAGTGGAGTGGAATAAAGCCGAAAGATTTAATCGGCATACCTTGGCTCCTTGCGTTTGCGCTTCGGGAACGCGGTTGGTACTTGCGTTCGGACGTTATATGGCATAAGAAAAACTGTCTGCCCGAAAGTGCGAAAGACCGCCCTACAAAGTGCCACGAATACATTTTCTTGCTGTCAAAATCGAGCAAGTATTATTTCGATTATAAGGCGATACAAGAGCCTATAAAAGAGGTTAGCCGCGAGCGTTACAAGCGCGGAAGGAGCGCGAACAGTAAGTACGCCGGGCAGCAAGGTATAACGCAGGTAAGGGAAGATTTTTCGGACTTCGACCAACACTACCGCCGTAAGCGTGACGTGTGGGAAGTGAGTACGAACACCTATAAAATGGACGAACATTTTGCTATGTTCCCCGAACGGCTTATAGAGCCTTGTATCCTTGCCGGGAGCAAAGTCGGCGGCATTGTCTTGGATCCGTTCTTCGGCAGCGGCACAACGGGCGCGGTTGCCAAGCGGTTCGGCAGAGAGTATATCGGGATAGACCTAAACGCGCGGTATCTTGAAAAGGCAAAAGAGCGGATAGATAAAGTCTTAACCGAAACAGCGTAGAGAGGTCGTAACTTAACCGCAGGAAAGAGCGGTGGAAGTGGTAGCTTTTCAAAGAAAAAGGTAAGCAGGATAAAGAAGGTGGTATAAATCCCGCCTTCGAGGGCAAATGGTGGGAAACCCACATTTGCGTGTCTGCGACACTTGGGAGGTGCGTAACTTGGATGAAAAGAAAGAAAAAATCGGAATACAGAAACATATCCGCATAACGGATAGCGGCATAACCGAACAGATAAACCGCGTTATGGAATTGCCCGAATACAAGAGTTTTAATCAGGTAATGAACGACGCGCTTTTCTACGGCTTACCGATTTTATGCGAAAAGCTGTTCGGAGAAGTTACGTTATCGGAAGAAACCGCGCCGCCGTCGCAAAGACAAAACTTCGGCGGTTTGGACGAAAAAAGTTTTAACGTGATAGTCAAGCTCTTGAAAGAAACGGTGTTGAACGCAACGATAAACAAGTCGATACTGTCGTCGCTGTTCCACGACTTGGAGCGGATAAACAAGGCTCTGAACATAAACAGTGAATTGTATGAGCAGGGCTTGATGAGCGACACGCCGGACTATCTGCACGACTACGAAATAAGCGGCTTAAAGAAAATGCGGAGGTGATGAAACATAAGCAATCAACCCGTTATATTCAACATACAGTACACGCCGTATCAATGCCCGAAAGGAGCGAGCGCGGACGAGGTTGCGAAACACGCGGACGAGCGGGCGTTCTTCGATATGACGGGAGTCAAAAATGTATTCGATTATATCACGACGGAGGGCAAGCGAACGGGCAAGCGCACTGCGCTTGAATACTTGCAGAAGATTACGGGCGTATTCAACGACAAGGGTATGATACCGCAGGAGCAAGTGGACGAGATGAAAGCTCGGCTCAAAAAAAACAAAGGGCATATCTTTCACGGGTTTATATCGCTGAACGAGGAGCAGTCGTACAAGATAGACACGCCCGAAAAATGTATCGAACTAATAAGGCGGACATTCCCGCAGTTTCTATCCGACGCGAAATTCCATAAGGACAACGTAGACTTAATGTGCGCGTTGCACTTGGACAGACCGCATCATCTACATATCCACTTTGTGTTTTGGGAGAAAGAGCCGAAATACAAAAGCAAGGACGGAAGCGTGCGTTATCGTCGGCACGGCAAGATAGATAAAAAGAGCATAGACAATATGTTCGTTCGGCTCGGACTGTATTTGTCGGACAGTAAAGACAAGGTTTACAAAAGCCGCGATAAAGCAATAGCCGAGCTGAAAGAACTGTTGGGTGTTCGGGCGGTAATGGCGGGCGACGAGCAAATCAAAAAGGAAATCATATCGCTTGCCAAAGACTTGCCTAAGACGGGGCGTATAACCTACGGCAGTAAAGATATGGAGAGCTTCCGTCCGAGAATAGACCGTATCGTCAGATTGCTTCTCGGTTCGGACGAACGAGCGATGAAAGCCAATCGGCGGTTTTACAAAGCGGTTGAGGACAGGGAGCGCGAAGTAAAAAATATCTGCGGACAGCCAACCGCATATTCCAATAAGCCCGTAAAGCCGCGGGAAATGGAAAGCGATCTGCCGAAATACGGAAACAAAATCGACGAGAACAATATTCACGTTATCGAGGATCTGAAAGCGGACTATAAACGGCGGCAAGGGAATTTGGTTTTGAATTTGTGTAAGTTCATCAAACCCGAATACTTTGAGCGCAAACGCAAATACAAGCCGAGCGATAACGGGTTGAAGCGTTCGCTCGGAATATCGCGGAACAAGATAGACCGCGCGTGTAAAAAGTTCTTCCGTTCGTTCGGAAACGAGAGCGAGCTGTTGGAAAGAGATTTTACCCGCCGCTTGCAGGAAATCGAAGAAGAAATCGAACGGGAACGGAAGAAGAATCAAAGCTCGCAGGACACCGGAAACGGCAGCGGCGAAACAAAATAATTATTTGGAGGAAACGAAATTTGAATGAATAGAAAGGAAGCACACAAACACAAAAAGCGCAAGAGTTGGAAAACTTGGCTTATCGTCGGCGCGTTTATAGCCGTGTTTGTAAGCGTACTTGTAGCGTTCTTGTTTGCGCTTGCAGGTAAGGACTTCGGCGGTATCTTCGGTAATCAAAATTATTGGTTGACGATAGGCGTAGTCAACGGGTTACTGCTTGTAGGTTTTCTGATGCTCTACCGAATAGACGCGCAGAACTTGGCACTCAAAGAGAACGACTTGGAAGATACTGAGTGGCTGACGGTCAAACGCCTACGGAAAATGAAAGAGTTTACCGTAACGACTTGGGACAAGCAAAGCGAGAACGATGACGAAATCGTAATCGGCGCGGAGAAAAAGAAAAAAGACGTGGAAATCATATCGACAAGCCAACTACACGCGCTAATCGTAGGCACTACGGGCAGCGGCAAAACGACAGGCTTCGTCGATCAGAATATCGCGGTGCTTGGAAGAAGCAAAGGCAAGCCGAGCTTACTTATAGCAGACCCTAAAAAGGAATTGTACGAGAAACACGCCGAGCAGTTAAAGAGCGAGGGTTATATAATCTCAACGCTTGACTTGCGCGAGCCGTATTCTTCTGCAAGGTGGAATCCTATGCAGGTGCTTATACGGCGTATCCGGCAAGTGAAAGAATTGCAAAATCACTTGCAATGCAAGGACGGAAAGTATTGTGCTTGCGGCGAAGTGTTCTTATCCTATGACGACGCGCGGACGAGAGTGCAGGAATTAAAGGACGAAATCTTCGAGAACACAATGGACTTGGTATATACGCTCTGCCCCGTGCAGAACAAAGACCAACCCACTTGGGAGGAAGGTGCGCGTAACCTTATATTCGGATTGGTGCTTGCATTCTGCGAGGACGTAATAAGCGGCAAGATGGAAGAAAAGCAATTACAGCTTTTCAACGTGTATCACAACATAACCAAGTATTGCTCGGAAGATACGACGGCATTGAAGCAATATCTTTTGGAAGGGCGCGACGAGTATTCAAAGGTTCGCGGGCTTGTAAACACCGTGCTTATCACGAGCGACAAAACGCTTACGAGCTATCTTTCGGAAGTCAACGCGTACATACAGCAACTATCGGACGACGGTATTCTGTCGATGACGAGCGAGAACGATATAGACATTGTGAATATGGACGAGAAGCCTAATGCAATATTCGTAATCGTACCTGACGAAAGGTTCACGCGCCATAGATTCGTTACATTGTTCATCACGCAAACCTACAAAGAGCTTGTAGAAAAAGCCAACTTGAATTTGCGGCGTAAGGACACGGAAACGGCGATATTAAAGCGCAAAGCGTACTTTATCTTGGACGAGTTCGGCAATCTGCCGAAGCTCGAAAACATAGAGGGTATGGTAACGGTAGGGCGTTCACGCGGCATCAGATACCTGTTCGTATTGCAGAGCTTTTCACAGCTCAATGCGAAGTACGGCAAGGACATAGCCGACATCGTAAAGACGAATTGCAACGTCAAGATTTTCATAGGTTCGGACGATCCCGAAACAAGACGTGAGTTTTCGGAATTGTGCGGGCAGAAGAAAATCAAAAACTTTTCGGTCAATACGAGCGCGGAAGTCAATGCAAGCAGTAACACCGGCGCGAGCAATCAACCGCTTATAACGGTGGGTATGTTAGAGCGACTGAACGGCGACGAGAAAGGCGACGCGATAGTGAGCGTTCGCGGTTATGAGCCGATTTGGTCAAGGTTCACGCCGTCATACGAGCTACAAGACGTTTACTTTGCTGCGGGGAAAGCGGATATAGGCAAGCGCGAAGCAAGACTGTTTGAAAAGCGCGATTACGTTTTTGATATTCTCGGCGGCAGTCAGACGAAAGAGGAAGATGAACAGCTTGACGGAATAGACAAAAGAGAGCAGGAGCAAGCCGCGCAAAAGCCGCTTATTGACATTGCGGAATTGGACAAGCAATGGAAAGCCAAAGTGGACGAAGTACACAAGAAGATTTTGAAAGTTGCGGAATACCTTGTGGAAGAAGAAGCGGCGGCATTACTCAAAGCCAAGCTCGAAAACAAGGTTACGCTTATCCGTCTGATGATAGAAAACTATGACATAAGCGTACAGCAAAAGTTAAAGGCGTTGATTGCTTATTTGGAGCAAGAATTACCGAAACTTTTGGAATTACAAGACAAGGCAAAAAACAAATAAATTTATGGAGGACATAATGACAAATACAATCAAATCTACCATTGTAATGCTCGCGGCAAGCGTAGCGTTATTTTTAACGGGGTTTGTATGCACGGGGTTTACTACGGCAAGCGCGGCGAGCGCGGACGAGGTGTGTAACCACGCATACGAACAGACGGAAGTCGCGGCAACGTGTACGGAACAAGGCTATACGCTTTATACTTGCGCAGACTGCGGCGAAGAAAAGAAAGATAACTATGTAGATGCCAAAGGGCATAACTACACCGAATCGGTTGTAGCCGCAACTTGCACGACGGCGGGATATACGCTGCAAACGTGTACGGACTGCGGACATACATACACCGAGCAGACCGAAAGCGCAAAGGGACATACGTTCGAGGTGGTAGTCGTACCCAATACCTGCACCCATAAAGGTTATACCACGCATTTCTGTACCGTATGCGGCTATGAGTATTCGGACAACTATACGGACGAAATCGGACACGATTATGAGAAAGTCGAAGTCGCGCCTACTTGCACCGAAAGGGGTTATACCAAGCATACCTGTTCTGTCTGCGAAGATGTGTTTTTCGACAACTATATCGACGCGCTCGGTCATACCTACGAAGCTGTAATTACCGAGCCTACTTGTTTGGATGGCGGCTTTACGACCTACACTTGCGCGACTTGCGCGGACAGCTATATCGCGGACTATACCGAGCCGAACGGACACGCCTACACGGAAACGGTAAACGCGGCAACGTGCGTAACCTACGGCTATACCGACCACGTTTGTAATGACTGCGGCGACAGATTCGTAACGGACTATGTACAGCCCAAAGGACATAAGTATTTGGACGTGCTTGTACCCGCAACGCCCGACAGTCTTGGTTATACGCGCCATATCTGCGTGAACTGCAATTACAGTTATTTAAGCGACTATGTAACGAGTGGCGACATCGGATATATTCCCGAACCCGAAGAACCCGTCATCCCCGAAATTCATAAGCACGCTTACGAAATTCAGACTATGGACGACAGCGACAATATGAGCCTTATCGTATTGCGCATTTGCAACTGCGGCGATAAGAAAAGCGGATATTTTGCGGTAACTTTCACGGACGAGGACGGAGTCGTTACGGAGAGAAAAGAAACGGGCAATAAGATTGACTATTCCGAGTTTTACGGACAAGTCATTATCACGCTCGCGGACGAGAGCGGCGTTGAGTTAAAGACGGTAGTGGTAACGGCGCAGGAAAAACCCGTTGAACCTACAGAACCCGAACAACCCGTTATTCCCGACGAACCCACAGTACCCAACGAGCCTACAACGCCCGTTGAACCTGAACAGCCTACCGAGCCTACGATTCCCGACGAACCGAATCAGCCCGACGAACCCACAGTACCCGACGAGCCTAATACGGACTTAACCGAAACGAAAAAGGGCGGCAACGGAACGGCAATCGCGCTGTTTGTAATTCTTGTCGTGCTTGCGCTCGGCGGTGTCGGCGGATTCATTGCATACAAGAAAATCAAGGCAAAGAAAGCACAGAAATAAGAGGAGGAACAGAGAATAGTGTTTAATATCAATTTGTTAGCGGCGGACGAGGGTTTGAACGGAAGCCTTGCTCAAATCGTAGAAAAGCTCAAAAGCCTTATGGACAGCTTTTGGCTGTACATAGTAATCGCGCTTGCGGCGGTCGTCGTTATTTGGGGCGCGTATATCGGTATCAAAATTGCAATCGCGCACAGAAACGAAGAAAAAATCAATGCAAGAGATATGGTTAAAAACCTTATTATCGGTATTGTGATTATATTCGTCGTTGCAATGGGCGCACCGCTACTCATCAACGGGTTGTCCGCTTGGGTGGGCGCGTAAGAGAATACGTTTTTGAATGGCGGCGGCAAGGCAACTTGCCGCCTTGCTTTTCAAAGAAAGGAGGATAAATGCTTATATTTTTTCAAGAGCTTTGTCTGCAACTGTTCTTATGGCTGTTACAGCTTATAGACGGGCTTATGGAAATATTCTCGGCGATCGCAGGGGTAACGAACGTAAGAGTAAACGGACAGTCGGTAAACATAATCGAGTACCTTGCAGGGAATAGCACGGTAGGCACAATCTTTTGGTGCATCTTCATCTTGGCGGTCGGTCTGACTTGTATCTTTACGATAGTCGGACTCGTTAAAAATATGATAGCCAACAACCGCAACATAAGCTCAATCGTCGGCAAATTCTTTTTGGCTTTGCTCGGCACAATGGCAATGCTCGCGGTAGTGTTTTTGGGAATACTTATCGCTAATTCACTTTTACAGTTGCTTGCCCGAATATTTCAAATCGACAACTCAAATAAACTCTCGAACGCGCTATTCAATGCGTGCGTGGGGAATTGGATAAACGGCTACAATATCAATAAAATCAATGTAACGAGCTTATCCGTATCAGATATATTCGGTGGCTACAACGCCGCACTTTTCGGCGTGTGGCCCACGAGTTGGAAATGTAACGGTATGGTAAACCCTAATACGTTTATGTACTTGCCCGCGCTTATATCGAGCATCGCGCTCGGCATTGCGCTTATTATCGCCATACTCAATCTTGCGAAAAGGGTGTACGAAATCATTTATTTGTACTTCTGTATGCCCGTTTCAATGTCAACGCTTCCGCTTGACGACGGCGCGAGGTTTAAGAATTGGCGCGAACAGTTTGTAACGAAAATCATACTTGCCTACGGCGCGGTTTTGTCCGTGAACGTGTTTGTGCTTTTACTGCCGCTCATACAGTCTATGAGTATTCCTAACGTGGGTAGCTTCGGCAATTCCGTGTTCACGATATTTATGATAGTCGGCGGAGCTATGGTTATTCCGGCAGGACAGACTTTGTTTGCTCGGCTTTTCGGCACAGCAGATGATATGCACGCAGGCGGCGGTTGGTTAAGAAGCGCATACTACGGCGGCAGAGTTGCAAGCGCAATGACGATAGGGTTGGCTTGGAAAGGCGCGAAAGGAATTTACCACGCAGTAAGACATAACAAACATTCAAGCAATAGCGGCGGATCATCGGGCGGTTCGGAAAGTTCGGACAGTGGCGGCGATGACGGGAAATATACGGACGACGGCGGCAGTGCGGAAGGAGGTGGGGAATGAGAATAATTCCCAAGAAAATCAAGGTTAAAAATACGGTATGGAAGTGTTACGGAATGGCGGACATTATCGTTGCGCTTATTGTGTTCGGCATTATTTTTATTGCCGTAACTATGGGACAATGGGTAATCGCGGTAATACTCGGACTTGTGGCGGTGGGTATGTTCATACCTACGCCCGACGATATCTTCTATACTTGCGTGTACGAGAATATACGATTCCTATTCTCGAAAAAGAAATACACGTTAGAAGCAAAGAACGCAAAGGAGAGCGTGGACGCGCTTGTGGACTTAAAGGAAATCAAGGACAGCGGACTTATCGCTTATAAAGGCGGCACGTTCGGTAGAGTGATTAAAATCGGGCAAAAGAACTTCGGTATAGAAGATGTGGTACAGCAAAATATTGACATTAACTATTTTGCTAACGCGCTCAAACTGTTAGACCAAAATCAAAGCGCGGATATTGTAAAGATTGACCGTCCTGTAAACTTGGATGCGTTTTCAAGCGAACTGTTCGGACGGCTGTCGGCGGCAAAAGACAGCGACGACGAAAAGGGTATCAAGATAATCAAAGAGAATATTCTGACCGAACGCATTGACCGTATCGACAAACTCAATAACATTCGCAAGCAGTATCTGTCGGACTACTACATAGTCGTTTACGGCAGAAACGAGCTTGACTTGGAAAGCACGGCGGTGAACGTGGCAAGCGAAATCGCAAAGTGCGGACTTAGTACGCAGTTGCTTGGGTTACGAGATACGGCGGTGTTCTTGAAATACAGTTTTTCGCGTAACTTCGACGAACGCGAAATAAAGGATTTGAAAGACGACGAGCTTCTTGCTTGGGTAAAGCCGAAAGAGATAGTATTCCACGCGAACAGATACAAAGTGGACGGAACGGAAGCCGCAGTTATGGCGGTATCGGATTATCCCTTGCGCGTTAAGAACGCTTGGGGCGCGGAGCTGTTTAATATTCCCAACACAAAAGTTGTTATGCACGTTAAACCCGTAGACAAGTTCAAAGCGATTCGCCGTATTGACAAGTGTATCGGCGAGATGCAGACGAAACAAATTCTGTCGGACAAAGCAAGCGAAGCGAACAGTGCGGAAGTACATCAAGAAACTATGGATACGCTCTTGAACGCCTTGCAGACGGAGAACGAGAGCTTGTTCGACGTAACGCTTACGGTAACGGCGTACAACTACATAGGCAACGACAACTACAAGAAAGCGGCGCGTCGTTCAATGCTTACGGGCAATTTCAGACCGTCAACTTTATACGGTTTGCAAATCGAGGGCTTTAAGTCTGCGGCGGTATCGCCCGTGTCAACGCTCAAAAGTCAAGAGCGCGGTATAAACAGTTCGTCGCTTGCGGCGGCTTTCCCGTTTGTTCGTACCTTCGTTATGGACGAGGGCGGCATACTTCTCGGCGAGAACAACAAGACGGGCTTTCCGTTCATCTTCAATATGTGGAAGCGCGGCAACTTGTATCAGAACAGTAATGCTATGATTATCGGCAAGTCGGGGAGTGGTAAATCGTACTTCTTGAAAAACCTTATCTTGAACGAGTGGGCAAACGGAACGCGAGTTATTATGCTCGATCCCGAAGCCGAGTATCTTGCGCTTACAAGGAATTTGTACGGCAACGTGATAAACGTGGGCAATGCAAGAGAGGGTAGGATTAACCCTTTCCATATATATAAAATACTCACGGAGGACGGTGGCGTAGCCGAGCCGATAGTTACGTTCAATACGCACTTGAAGATGTTGGAGAGCTTTTTCAAAATCGTGCTTGCGGACGCGCCGCTTGACGTCATAGAGCTAATCAATAATCTGACAGTCGAAACTTACGAGCGTATGGGAATTACGGAGAATACGGATTGTTCGGAGTTTTCCGCAGATTACTTCCCGTTGTTCTCTGACTTGCTCGATACACTTAAAAGCAAAGACACGGCGCAAATGGACGAGCTTACGAAAAGGGATATGAAAACGGCGGAGCTGTACTTGCAAAAGTTCGTCAACGGCAGATACAGCGATATTTGGAACGCGCCGAGTACGCTTAAAGTAAACGCCGACCTTATAGATTTTGATTTCCAGTCGCTGTTTGCAAACAAGAACAACGTGGTGGCGAACGCGCAGATGTTGCTTGTGTTTCGGTTTATAGAGCAGGAAGTAATAAACGCAAGGGAACGGAACAGGAACGGCGCGAACTTGCGGACGCTTATCATTGCGGACGAAGCGCACTTGTACATAGATCCGAAATTTCCAATTGCGCTTGATTTCTTCTATTCGATGTCAAAGAGAATAAGAAAGTACAATGGCAGTTTTATTCCGGCAACGCAGAACATAGCCGATTGGAACGCGAACGAGGAACTTCGCGGCAAGACGAGCGCGATTATAAAGAACAGTCAATACACGTTTATCTTCAAGTTATCCGCGCCCGATATGAAAGATGTACTCGATGTGTATAGGACAGGCGATAGTTTTAACCCATCCGAACAATGTATGATTATCTCGGCGGTTACGGGACAGGCGTTCTTTGTTGGCTCTACTGAACTCCGTGCTTGCGTGAGAATACAAGCAGGGAGCTACGCAAGGGAGTTATTTAGCGAAGAAAAGAAAGAGGAGGAATAAAGTGCGAAAAAGTAAAATTTCAATATTACTGTTTGTGGCGATACTGAGCATATTTGCGACATTAATTTTTGTAATGTCGCATAGTGTAAACTCAGCTTATGCGGCAACAAATATTCCTGTGGAATATAAAACAATAGGGAAACAAGTAAATAGAGATGGTAATGTAATTTACGGAATTGGTTCACATGAAGAATATTATGATGTTTATATGTGTGCTACTAATTCAAGAGGAAATAGTTCTATTGAAGATTATACGGTATTGAATTGGCATTATCTAACAATTAAAGTAGTTGCTAAAAGTATAAGATTACACCAAAAATTTGTTTTATATAAAGAAGGTGTAGTAGTTGAAGATAGAACACTTTCTGGGTGTGATTCACAGATTTTATATGAAGGTTCACTTGATGAGGGAAATTATAAATTTTTCTTTCATACAATTGGAGAAATAAGTCAAGATAATTATGAGGTTTGTTATTATAGTTTTAATTTTTCAATTGATTTAACAGCACCTAGTTACGAATTAAGGACCAATAATTCACAATTAACTAACGGAATGCAGACTAATGAAAGTTTTGAATATCATGCTTGGGGTGATGATTTTCAAAGATTATATTATAAATCTCCTTCTGCAAATATTTACAGTTCAACTACAGAAACATTTTTCTTTGTTGAAGCATGTGAAAGCAATACTGGTATTTGGAGCTTTTATGCTATAGATGTTGTAGGAAATAAAAGTGAAACTGTAACAGTATATTTGGATTGTAAGCCGCCGCAAATAAGTCTCGCTAATAAAATGAAATTCGGCACGACAGTTGGAGATGACATAATTGTTTCAGCTTTTGACGATATAGGTCCGGCTAAACTTTACATTAAGTTTGAAAGCGAGGAGTGGTTTTCATCGGAAAATAATTATACAATTTCAAAAACAGAGCGCAATGGCAAGTATTATTTTTATGCAGAGGACGGCAATGGTAACCGTACGGATATTAATTGGATTATTTTGAGTACGGAAGATCCTGTTGGTAATCTTATAAAATCCGATACGGACAATAGTAGGTACTTTTTTTGGAATAATGAGTATTGGTCTGCAACTCTTGACGGCGAGGTTTATCTTGAAGGTACTTTAATAAGTAACGAGGGACAGCACGAAATAATTTTGTCAAACAACGCTTTTAAAACAAAAAGTTATTCATTCGTAATAGAGCATTGCTATAAAATCGTTGAGAAAAGAGAGGCAACCTGTTTTGAGAACGGTATAGTGAGGTATGAATGTAGTCAATGTAAAAATAGTTATGAGGAGGTGGATTATACTAGCGGACATAACTACATTATTTCAACTATACCGCCAACCTGTACTGAGTATGAAAATATTACATACACTTGTAATTTATGTGGTAAAAAGTATGAAAAAAAAGGAAATTATCCCACAGGACACAGTTACTTAGAAACGGTTACGGTAGAGCCAACTTGCATAAAAGACGGGGAACGTAAATCAAAATGCGAATTTTGTGGCGTCGAATATTTAACTAAGATTGCCGCAAGTGGGCATACTTACAAAATAACGGATACGTCAACCCAAGATGGCAAGACTACAAGAACTTACACTTGTATGAAATGCGGCGATAATTATAAACAAGAGCTTGGCAATCAATACGATGAAGTGTTTGATTACGTTGAATATCTTTTTGAACAGTATTGTCCATATATGTTGTGGGTGTTGCTTGCTTCGTCAGGTATTTGGAGTATAGTCATAGGAGTGATGATAGCGATAGCGCATAAGAACGAGGAAAAGGAGAAAGCAAAGAAAATGCTTATAAATTTTGTTATCGGCTTGGTGGTTATAGCAGTCATCGTTGTTGCTTGTCCGTACTTAATACGCGGAATAGCTGCCCTCGTAACATAAAATAATATTTAGGAGTGCGCTCTAAAACGAGCATATCTTTTAGCAATTGCCAAAAGGCTTGTCGTACCGCAAAAGTTACATCGCATTATATAAATTTTTTATTTTTTTTTGCAATAAGCCCTTGACAAATGAAAAATAAAGTAGTATCGTATCTATACGATTAAAGACGGGAGGGGTAATTAATATGATGAAGCAAAATCAAGTTGTTAATAAAGCGCAACAAGGCGAGGGGCTTACTGTAGAGGAAATAAAAGTTTATCAAGAAGTGGTAAAACCCGTAAAGCAGGTTTACGGAAAATATGGTACGCTTAAAAAGAAATTTCTTGAAAAAAATGGTATTGAATGGATGATTGCAGATTTGCCTACATATCTTCATGGCATTGATAAGCAAGCAGAGGAAATGTATATTGTTTTACAGTCAAGGCTTGAAAAGACTGAACGGTTCAAACGCACGGGCAATTTTGTAGAAGATTATCATAGATTGACCGAAATGCAAAGACTTATAGATGAAGAAATTTTAAACGAAATCGTTTATGTAGGAGATGATGTATGAGGATGCCAAAATCGGTAATTGATAAACGGTACGAAGAAAAGCATAAAGCCGAGCGCAAGGCGCGGCACTTGGTTTGGGGAACAAGCGTCGACCGTGAATATGCGGAAGAAATAAATGAGTTCCTGAAAATACGCAAATTAACAAAGGTTGAACTGATTGCTGCAGGGTATCAAGCCTTGCAAAATCAGTACGGCCCGAAAAAAACGAATAGAGAACGACAATAGCGAGGGTATGGCCCTCGCTATTGCTTTTAAATTATGGAGGCAAAAAATAGAAAATCAGAATATTATCAAAAAATTATATAGTGTTATTGAGGTTAGTAAGATGCTTGGTATTGGAAAGGCAAAGGTTTACGAACTGATAAATGGTGGATACTTACCTGCAATGAATTTGGGCGGGATGAAAGTACGCAAAGAAACGATTGATGAGTTTTTGACAAAATATGAAGGCTACGATTTAACAGATATAAATAACATTGTAATGATAAAGCTGTAAATCAAAAAAAGGTATTATATGATAGATGTATGTGTAAGGAAACGGTATAGAAAAGATGGTGTAACAATGTATGAATACCGCTTTGAGATAGCTTCCGTTGATAGTAAAAGAAGATTTAAAACCAAATGCGGCTTTAAAACGGCAGCAGAAGCACGAAAAGCGGGTAGTGAAGCATTGCGTTTGTATGAGAATGCGGGGCGTATTATAACTAAAGACAGCATTTCCTTTGCGGATTTTCTTGACGAATGGTTAGATAAAGATTGCGCTATGGAATTAATGCCGACTACAATAGCAAATTATAGAAAAACTATTGAAAAACATTTAAAACCTAAATTGGGTAATTACCGATTAAAATCTTTAACACGTGAAATTTTGCAAGCATTTATAATAGATGTTTTCGATTTGGGTTATTCCTATAATTCAATAGTAAGTATAAAAAGCGTTATAACAAAATGTTTGAATTATGCCGAAGATCATAAATATATTGCTTACACACCAGCAGCAAGGCTTAAAATACCAAAAACTAAAAAGCCAAAAATACCAACACGATCTGCGCCCCATTATTTTATTAAACCAGAAATTATGCAGAAAATATTTGAGCGATTTCCTGAACGAACTCCAAGTCATATACCTTTGAAAATTGGCTATGAATGCGGATTGCGATTAGGCGAAGTGTTTGGCTTGTGTTGGGAAGATGTGGATTTTAAAAACAAGGTTATTTATATTAATCGTCAAGTTCAATGGCTACAAGATAAAAAAAGAACGACAATAGACAAAGTATCAAAAAATGGTTCTGCGGAATGTGGTAATGGCTATTGGTATTTTTGTCCGCCTAAATACAATTCTTACAGAACTATTGAGATAAGCGACAGATTGGCTGATTTATTATTTCAAGAACAGGCAAGGCAAAGTCGAGCTAAAGATTTCTATAATCCATATTATACAGAGTATGATGTAGAAAAACCGTTAACTTTTAACGGAATAGCTCCTAAAAATCCAACAGTTATAAATAGAATCAGTACAAGTGGCGAAGGTTATCCAGTGCATTTAATCTGCGTAAGGGACAATGGAACGTTTATCAGTCCAAGAACTATGCAACACGTGACTAAATGTGTAAAAAAAGAAATTACAGAGCAGTTTGATTTTCATTCACTTCGTAAGACTCACGCATCAATGCTCAATGAGATAGGAATAGATCAAAAATATATTCAAACAAGATTAGGGCATTCAGATATAGATATAACAGTAAATGTCTATGAGTGCGTAACTGATTTAATGAGAATTCGTGGGCGGAATGCGCTAAATACTATGTTTTCAAGAATATAAAATTAAAAAAGGGTGCATTTTTATGCACCCTTTTTTGTATTCAATGCCCGTGTCAACATTATGTCAACATAAAAAGTAAAAGCGGTGTCAACATTTTAAATTTCCTGTGTCAACATTTTCTTCCGCGTCAACATTTTTAGTTGAAAAAACTATGAAATTTCTTAAATCCGCGTCAACATTTTTTTGATTATGTTGACACAATGATGTACACGAGGGCTATTTTATACCTATGGTTACCATAGGTATAAAATAGCGGCTTCCGAAGAAGCCGCTATATTTTGTATTAAGGTGATTAAAACCACTATATCTTGTGTTTATTTCTTAGTCATAGCTTCCTGAACGGCAACCGCAACTGCAACGGTCGCGCCGACCATAGGGTTGTTGCCCATACCGATTAAACCCATCATCTCAACGTGAGCGGGAACGGAGGAGGAGCCTGCGAACTGCGCGTCGGAGTGCATTCTTCCCATAGTGTCGGTCATGCCGTAAGAGGAAGGACCTGCCGCCATATTGTCGGGGTGAAGCGTTCTGCCCGTGCCGCCGCCGGACGCAACCGAGAAGTACTGAACGCCGTTTTCCACGCACCACTTTTTATAGGTTCCTGCAACCGGGTGCTGGAAGCGGGTGGGGTTGGTAGAGTTACCCGTAATGGAAACGGAAACATGTTCCAGCTTCATTATAGCAACGCCTTCGGGAACGTTGTCTGCGCCGTAGCATTTAACTTTTGCTCTCGCACCGTCGGAGAATGCAACGCTGTCGGTAACTTTCACCGTTTCGGTGTAAGGGTCGAATTCCGTTCTGCAATACGTGAAGCCGTTAATTCTCGAAATTATATAAGCCGCGTCCTTGCCCAAGCCGTTTAAAATAACTCTTAAAGGCTTAACGCGCACCTTATTTGCGTTTTCGGCAATTTTAATAGCGCCTTCCGCCGCCGCAAAGGATTCGTGTCCCGCAAGGAAGCAGAAGCAGTCCGTTTCCTCCGACAAAAGCATTGCGCCGAGGTTGCCGTGCCCGAGACCTACCTTTCTGTTTTCCGCAACGGAGCCGGGGATGCAGAAGCTCTGTAAACCGATACCGATAGCCGCCGCCGCGTCCGCGGCCTTTTTGCAACCCTTTTTAATGGCGATTGCCGCGCCGACCGTGTAAGCCCAAACCGCGTTTTCGAAGCAGATAGGTTGTGTGCCGCGCACTATTTTATCAACGTCGATGCCTTTCTTTTCGGTAATGTCCTTACATTCTTCGATAGACTTTATACCGTATTCCTTCAATACTCCGAGAATTTTCTTTTCTCTTCTTTCATAGCTTTCGAAAAGTGCCATAATCAGTCAACCTCCTTATCGGTTCTGGGATCGATGTGTTTGACGGCTCCCTGTTCTTTTTCGTATCTTCCGTATGTTCCGACGGATTTTTCGTACGCTTCGTTAGGGGTAAGACCTTTCTTTATAAAGTCTGTCATTTTGCCGAGCGAAACAAACTTGTAACCGCAAATTTCGTTGTTTTTGTCGAGTGCGAGGGAGAGGACGTAGCCTTCCGCCATTTCAAGATATCTCGCGCCCTTTAAAGCTGTGCCGTACATTGTGCCGACCTGCGAGCGCAGACCTTTGCCCAAATCTTCGAGTCCCGCGCCGACGGGAAGTCCGTCCTCGGAAAATGCCGACTGCGTTCTGCCGTAAACTATCTGTAAAAACAGCTCGCGCATAGCGGTGTTTATAGCGTCGCACACAAGGTCGGTATTAAGCGCTTCCAATATTGTTTTATGCGGTAAAATTTCCGACGCCATAGCCGCCGAATGGGTCATGCCCGAGCAACCTATCGTTTCCACAAGGCATTCCTGAATTATGCCGTCCTTTACGTTAAGCGTAAGCTTGCAGGCGCCCTGTTGCGGCGCACACCAGCCGATACCGTGAGTGAGACCTTTGATATCTTTGATTTCCTTTGCCTTGACCCACAGCCCTTCTTCGGGAATGGGGGCGGGGCCGTGTTCGAATCTGCCCGAAACGCCCTTGGCAACGCAAATCATATTTTCAATGTCTTTAGAATAATGCATTACGTTTTCCTCCGATTTTTTTAAAGCGGCATCGCCGCGTCGTTTACCAGTACAGTATATCACAGCGAAAAAATTAATTCAATCACAATCGATAAAAAAATATAAATTTTTTTGCGCGGCGGCGGGTAAAAAATGTTTACTCGCCGCGAAAAAGTATTATAATATAAGAGAAAACACAAAAGGTAATAAATTTATGCTCTGTCAACGCTGTAACAAAAACACCGCAACGGTAAACTACGTTCAGGTAACCAACGGAAAAAGGTTCGAGTGCAATCTCTGCGCCGCATGCTATGCCGACTTATACGACGGGTTTACCGCCAAGGCGGATTCCGGTCTGGTGGCGGGATTTTTCGGGCCCAAAAAAGTGCGTGCAAAAGCATGTCCCGTTTGCGGCACTACTTACGCGGATTACGAGCGTACCGGTCTTTTGGGCTGCACAAGCTGTTACGACGTTTTCAAAGAGGATCTTATTCCGTCTATACGCCAAATTCAGGGTAAAGTACAGCACGTCGGCAAGGTCGGCAAAAACAACGACGAGCTTGGACTTTACCGTCAACTTAAAGCTTTGCAGGAACAGCTTGAAGCGGCTTTAAGCGGAAAAAGATTTATAGAGGCGGGCAGGCTTAATAAACGCATTGACGAAATAAAGAAAATTCTAAAAGGGGGAGAAAGCAATGGATAGAGTAGCCGAAGGCACGGTCGTCTCAACGCGCGTGCGTCTTGCGAGAAATCTCGAAGGCTATCCTTTTCCGTTCCATCTCAAAGGCGAAAAACAGGCAAAGGAAATTATAAGGCTTATCTCCTCGGGCGTTTCGGGCATGGACGAATTCACGCTGCACTACATGGACGTTATTCCCGACGAGCAGGCGGTTTGCCTTATGGAAAATCACCTTATAAGCCCCAAGCTTATAAAAAACAAACGCTATGCCGCCGCGCTTATTAACGGCGAGGAAAGCGTTTCCATTATGATAAACGAGGAAGACCATATCCGCGAGCAGTGTTTTGTAAAGGGACTCGATTTGCGTCTTGCTTACGAAACCATGTCTGAGATTGACAACCGCATAAGTGGCAGTATGAAGTTCGCTTTCGACGAACAGCTCGGTTTCCTCACGGCGTGCCCCACAAATCTCGGCACGGGGCTTCGCGCTTCGGTAATGCTTTTCCTTCCGGCGATGACCGTCAACGGACTTATGCAAAACGTTATAAGAAGTATTTCCCGTCTCGGGCTTACAGTCCGCGGCGTGTACGGCGAGGGGAGCGAGGCAGAGGGATACATGTACCAGATAAGCAACGAAGTGACCTTGGGAGTCACGGAGGACGAAATTCTGACGCAGGTGGAGGGCGTTGTAAGAAAGGTGTGCCAGCTTGAGGAAGCCGAACGCCGCAATCTTATGAGCGGTTCCTCCGCGCTTGATATACGCGACGAGTGTATGCGCGCGTACGGCATACTTACTAATTGCGCAAAGCTTTCCACGCGCGAATTCGTCAAACTGACGGCGAAAGCCAAGCTCGGCGCATGTTTGGGCTATATCAACATACCCGACGTAACGAAAATGGACGACCTTGTGGTAAAGCTTCGCCCGTCGAACATTACCGCCGCGGCGGGCAAACCGCTTACTCCTTTGGAGCGCGACGTTTACCGCGCGAGATTCTGCGCTAAAGAATTAAAGAAATTGACCGAATAACGGAGGTGACAATATTATGGAATATATGAATAAATTTACCGACAATCTTCAACGCGTTATAGAGCTTGCCGAGGAAGCCGCCCGCGCTTACGGCAGCAGTTATATCGGCAGCGAACATATAATTTTTGCAATGCTCAACTGTCCCGAAAGTACGGCGTGCCGTGTTTTGAACGCTTGCGACGTGAGCGAGTCCATGTACCGCGAATATTTTGCGCGTTCCATAGACAAACGCTCTAACATAAACGGTTACACGCCGCGCACTAAGCACATGATTGAACGCGCGCTTGAGCTTTCCATAGATATTAACGGGGAAGATTCCCTTGCGGGCACGGAGCATATGTTGCTTGCCGTAATGTCTTCAAGCGAGTGTTTGGCAATGCGCATTTTCCGCGCCATAGGCGTAAACATTCCTAAGCTTGCAAGCAAATTGGAGCTTGCAATAAACAACGGCTCTTTGGAGGAAGACGACTCATTCGGCGACGACGACCCTTTTACACAGTTAAACAAAGCGTTCTTCGGCGCACCGCAGTCCAAGGGGACGGAAAAGCAGAAATCCGCAGAGCATAAATCCGAAAAAGGGCTTGACAGAAATATCCTGCAATACGGAACGGATTTGACCCAGAAGGCGCGCGAGGGTAAGATTGACCCCGTAATCGGCAGAAAAAAGGAAATAGATAAAATTATACAGGTTTTGTCGCGCCGCACGAAAAACAACCCCGTTTTGATAGGCGAACCGGGCGTCGGTAAAAGCGCCGTGGTGGAGGGGCTTGCGCAGGCGATAATAAAAAACGAAGTTCCGGACCTGCTCAAAAACAAGATAGTCTTTTCCCTGGACCTTGCGGGAATGGTTGCGGGCGCTAAGTACCGCGGCGACTTCGAGGAAAGGCTTAAAAACGCAATCAATTCCATTAAAAACAGCGGCAACGTAATACTTTTTATAGACGAAATTCACAACATAGTCGGCGCGGGTTCCACCTCGGACGGAAATCTGGACGCGGCTAACATTTTAAAACCCATGCTTGCCCGCGGCGAGTTGCAGACCATCGGCGCGACCACGTTGGAGGAATACAGAAAGTATATAGAAAAAGACGCCGCGCTGGAACGCCGTTTTACGCCCGTTCAGGTTGAGGAGCCCACCGTCGAGGATACAATAGCAATATTACGCGGCTTGCGCGACAAGTACGAAGCGCACCATAAAGTAGTAATTACAGACGAGGCGATAATTGCGGCGGCTACCCTTTCCGACAGGTATATTACCGACAGGTATCTTCCCGATAAGGCGATTGACCTCATAGACGAGGCGGCTTCACGCGCCCGTTTAAACAGTCTTAACAGTCCCGAAGAAGTAAGGGAGCTGGAAGAAAAATTAAAGCGTCTTACCCTTGAAAAAAACAAGGCGGCAAAGGGCGAAAATTATTCTCAGGCGCAAAAGCTTGTTGAAGAAATGAATAGCATTCAGGAGCAGATAAACAAACTCAACTCCGACTGGAAAGGTGAAAAGCAGACCACCGCGCCGAAAATCGGCAGCGATGAAATTGCGGATATCGTAAGCGGCTGGACAGGCGTTCCCGTAATAAAGCTTACCGAGCAGGAGAGTGAAAAGCTTCTTCATCTTGAAGAAAACCTTCATAAACGCATAATAGGTCAGGACGAGGCGGTGTCCGCCGTTTCAAAGGCAATACGCCGCGCCCGCGCGGGACTTGCAGAGCCGAACAAGCCGATAGGCTCGTTCATATTCGTAGGTCCTACCGGCGTAGGTAAAACCGACCTTGCCAAGGCGCTTGCGGAAAGCATGTTCGGCGACGAAAGGCTTATGATAAGGCTCGACATGTCGGAATTTATGGAAAAACACTCCGTTTCCAAGCTGATAGGCGCGCCCCCGGGATATATCGGCTACGACGACAATAACGGCGGTCAGCTTACCGAAAAGGTGAGAAGGAAGCCTTACAGCGTAGTACTTTTCGACGAGGTTGAAAAAGCCCACCCCGACGTGTTCAATATCCTTTTGCAAATTTTGGACGACGGCAGACTTACCGACAGTAAGGGCAGGGTTATAAATTTCAAAAATACGATAATAATCATGACCTCGAACGTCGGCGCCGGACAGATAAAGAAGATGTCCAATTTCGGCTTTGCGTCGCCCGACAGTGACGGCTACGACAATATGAAGGACAATATAAACGAGGCTCTGCGCGAGCAGTTCAAACCCGAATTTTTAAACAGGCTTGACGATATTATAATTTTCCGTAAGCTGACAAAGGAAGAGGCCGGTCAGATATGTAAAAAAATTATAGAGGAGCTTACCGTGCGCCTGCGTGACAGAAATGTGTCGCTTGTCGTGACCGAAAGCGCGCTTTCAAAACTTGTTGAAGAGGGCTACAACGACATGTACGGCGCGCGCCCGTTGAAAAGAACCATACAAAGACGCATAGAAGACAGACTTTCGGACGAAATCCTTGCGGGGAAAGTCCTTTCGGGCGAAACCGTAACCGTAGACGTAAAAGACGGCGATTTAACATTCCGTTCGGACAAAAATTAATAATAAAGCCGCGCTTTTTAAAGCGCGGCTTTATTATTTTATTGCAAAAACGTTTTGGCGGTGTTATAATAATTTACAGGTCGGCAAGCCTAATGTTTTTATTGGCTGCGTTCCGGTAGTGTTGAATCTGCGTACCGTGCGCAATACCTGTCAGCCTCCGGCGCGTATTACAGTGCTTTTCCGGCACGTACCTTAGCTGTGCGGCCTGCGCTTCACTGTCCTGTTTGGCTGCGTTCCGGTTTCACTAATCATGCGTACAATGCACGATACCTTACGGCGTCGGGCATGCGGGACGTTGCTTACCCCGCGCGTTTGTTAGCTGTGCGGCCTGCGCTTCACTTAACCTGCTTGGCTGCGTTCCGGCAATAGTGTCAATGCGTACTTCTCTTATTGCCTGACTTCCTCAGGTTACAGGAACGGTACGTACTCTGCACGTAGGTTAGCTGTGCGGCCTGCGCTTCACTTAACCTGTTTGGCTGCGTTCCGGCGGTAATGGGGGTGCGTACGATTCTAATTACCTGACTTCCTCAGGATACCGGCACTATACGTACCCCGTGCGTTTGTTAGCTGTGCGGCCTGCGCTTCACTTAACCTGTTTGGCTGCGTTCCGGCAATGTTAACGTTGCCTACATCTCTCAATACCTGACTGCTTCGGGGGCGTGTAGCAATACTTACGATGCACGTCGGTTTTCTGTGCGGCCTGCGCTTCACTGTCCTGTTTGGCTGCGTTCCGGCCGTGATAGGGATGATTACAGTTCTCAATACCTGACTGCTTCGGAGGCGTTTTTCAATACTTACGGTGCCCGTCGATTTTCTGTGCGGCCTGCGCTTCGCTCTGCCGTATACGAAAGGAAAAAATACGGATTCCGGATTCCGCCGTGTGCATTGACCGGCGGACTGAAACGAAATTGGAGTAGTGAAGGGGCTGCCGTCCTGCCTTTTTAAAAAGGCGAAACTAGCTCAACCTTGCCTTAACGTCGGCAATTGCGCCTGTCTTTAAGACATTAGCTTTTTCGTAAAGCGGTTGGGTTTTTTTCATGCCCTTAATGTACGTGTAAATTTCCGCCTGCATATAATGGTATAACCTTGAAAGGAGCGGAATATGACTTTAAGCGTTTGTCTTATTGTTAAAGACGAGCAGGACGTAATAGCGCGTTGTCTTAACTGCGCGTCCAAATTTGCCGACGAAATTATCGTCGTCGATACGGGGTCGACAGACGAAACCGTCACGGAGGCCAAAAAATTTACCGACGCGGTTTACTTTTTTGCCTGGCGGGACGATTTTTCCGCCGCGCGTAATTACGCTTTCGGAAAAGCCGACTGCGACCTTGTTATGTGGCTTGACGCCGACGACGTTATAACCGACGAAAACTGCGAAAAAATTTTACGGCTGAAAGAAAATTTCGACCGTTACGATATGGCTTTTCTGCCGTATGCCGCTTCTTTCGACGGAGACGTTCCTACCTTCGTTTACAATCGGGAGCGCATTTTCAGAAACGGCATGGGATTTGAATTCGAAGGGGCTGTTCACGAGTCCGTGACGCCGCGGGGGCGAATATTGTATTCCGACGCCGTAATTTATCATAAAAAAGTAAAGGAAAACGAGCCTATGCGCAATTTGCGCATATTGCAGAAACAAATAGCCGCGGGGGCGGTTTTCGGACCGCGCCAAAAATTTTACTACGGCAGAGAGCTGCTTTTCAACAACATGCCGCGGGAAGCCGCCGCCGTATTGGAGGACTTTTTAAACGGCGACGGCTGGTATGTAAACAAAACGGAAGCATGTCTCAATCTTTACCGCGCTTATATGTTGACTGGGGACGAGTCGCGCGCCGTTGCGGCGCTGTTGCGCAGTTTTACGTTTGCGCCTCCTATGCCAGAGGCTTGTTGTATTCTCGGCGGGTATTTTATGCAAAAGGGCGACAACCTTGCCGCCGTCTATTGGTACGAAGCCGCGCTTAAAACGCCTTCGTCCGCGCGCGACGGCGCTTTTGAAAATCTGGATTACAGCGGTTTTATTCCGTACATGCAGCTTTGCGTGCTTTACGACAGAATGGGAGATATAGAAAAAGCTAACGCCTGCAACGAGGCGGCGGGTGCGATAAAACCGCTTAATGAAAATTATCTCGGCAATAAAAAATATTTTTCGGAACATAGGGCGTCGGGCAAAGATAAATGAATTATTCATTATAAAACGAATAGAGCGG
>CAJTRW010000006.1:19455-29638 GCA_910578765.1 uncultured Christensenella sp. | reverse complement strand
GCCCGCCGCTCAGTCTATTGTCGGTCTATAAGGTACAAGGGTTAAAAGTTTTAGCTTTTCGCCGTCGGTTGTAAAAACGAGATTGCCGCAATCGTAAATTCCGTATAGTGTGCTTCTGTCATTATAAAAAGCCTTGTATTCCGCGCGGCAGTCGGCATTGCTTTCTTGCGCGACAATCAAATCGCATTGTCCGACGTTTACCGTCTCGCCCGCGCATATGCCCACCGTTATATTGCCGCATTTTGCCGTTAAGCTGTATCCGTCCGTAAAAGCAAAATGCGTTCCTCCGGCGGTGAATTCGCTTTCGTAGAGAACGGTCGTATCCTTAAAGGGCTGTACGGGTATATAATTTTTATACACCACAACGGTATCGCAGTTTAAGCCGTAAGTTTGAAATTCTGTCGCACAGTTTTCGTCGCCGAGGATTATGAGGGTATTTATATCTGTCGAGTAATTTTCACTGAGCATAGTCTGTAATCCCGAGGGGGAAAGTCCTTGGGTCACGATAAGAATATTTTCTTTTCCGTGCTTTATAAGCACGCTTCCGCCGCCGTAGTTTGCGGAAACCGAAATTTTGTAGACGCCCCGCGGAGGGAAAGCCTTTACGCAGACGTAAGAGTCAAGCGCCGTCATGGCACAGAATACAGCCGTCAACCTGTGCGCCGTTTTAAGATTGAACTTGTCCGACAGCGCAAACACGCAGATATAGTACAGCGGAATGAAAGCCCCCGCGCCGAAGCCGCTTAAAAGCGCACCCTCGAAGTTTTCCGACATAAGTACGGAAATTATAAGCTTTAACGGCAAAGCGGCAACGGGCATTACGTATGCCGCGGCGAAGCCGAATACGCTTGAAAATATTGTGCAGACGAACAGCAGGACGAACACTGCGGAAATCAACGGGACAACCAAGATATTCAAAAGAAGTCCTGCCGCGCTGAGATAACCGAACCTGCCAAGCATAACGGGCAATGTACCCGCCTGCGCCGCAAGCGACGCGCCCGCCGCGGAAGAAATTTTTTCGGGAAAGACGGTAAAGCGACTTTTCAAGCTGTTTGAAAGCATTATAATTCCGCCTACCGCACCGACCGAAAGCTGAAATCCGACGGCAAACAGGCTTAGCGGCGTGACGGCAAGTATAACCGCCGCCGACACGGACAGGGAATTGAGCGCGTCGTATTTTTTGTGTAAAAGCTTTCCCGAGGCGGACACGGCGCACATTATAGCCGCCCTGACGGAGGAAACCGTGAACCCGCAAACAGCGGCATAAAAAAAGATAAACAAAATGCAAACCGTCGCCGCGGCGTATCTGTTTATTCGCAGTTTCTTTGTCAAAAAATCAATCAGCAGAAAAACCACGCCTATATGCAGACCCGACACGGCGAAAACGTGCGCTATTCCTCCGTAACGGAAATTCTGCATAGAGCCCTCGTCTACCGCGTGGGTGTTGCCGGTAAGCAAAGCGAAAGCTACGGAAGCCGTGTTTTTGTCAAGGTTTGAATAAAGCGTTTCCCGTATTGCGGCGCGAATGCTTGCAAGCGGAGAAAATTTTCGTTCCGACGTAAGGGAATTGTATACGGTACAATCGTATTTTACGTTTTCTTCCGCAAAGAAATTCAGTTTGCCGTAAGGGAAGGGGTCGTTGCGCCCTATTTCCGCCGTAAATTTTACGTTGTAACCTACGTCGCAGAAATCGCCGTAGGTTTCATAAAGATATGCGCGCATTTTACCGTTTATTTTTTGTCCGTCTGCGCGCAGGTTTTTAAGCATTACGTATTCGCCGCGTTTGTTTTCGCCTTTTTCGTATACGCAGGCGGTTATTTCGTAAGTCTGTCCGTCGATAAGCGGACTGTCGGAATAGCCGTCAAGCCTGAAAAAGCAGTTAAGCGCGCCCGCGGTAAAAAGCAGTCCGACCAAGACTATTGTTACCAAAATCGTTTTGCGCTTTACAAATACGGCGCAGACAATAAAAATTGCCGCAAAAAACGCAATTGCGGCGATAATAAATCTTACGTCTACGGAATAAAATACAAACAGATACCCTAACGCAACTCCCGCAGCGACGGTGAAGGCAAGTATTACGGGCAGTCTTAAATTAAGTATCTTTTTCATAGTCAAAATATACAATATTGTGTCGGTTTTGTAAATTATTTTGACGAAAAAAGTCGAATTGTGTCGTTAAATAATCTCGGCCGACGGCGGTAAACGGCAATGTAAGCTCCAAAAACGAAAAAACGCTTTACAAAAACGTATTGCTGTGGTATAATGCGAAATATGGAAGAACAGAACGAATTAGGTCAAAAAATAAGTAAAACCCAAAACGAGATGTCGGAAGAAGAAAAGCGTATCTGGTACGATCTTTTGAAATATCTTCCTCCCGATTATCCTTTCGTGCGCAATAAAACGGTGGAGGGCTATACGGTCGATTTCTATTGCGGCAAAACCAAGACAGCTATTTACCTTGTAGAAGCTTCGCGCAGAAAGCCCGAAGAAGTTCAGCGCGACAATAAATTGAAGTCCTGCGGCGTTACCGTACTCAGATATACTTTGGCGGATATAAACGAAAACTTCAAATCCGTCAGCGACGATTTGTTAAAGCGCATAGGTTTAAGAAAGTAATAAGTAAAAAATAAGTTTTAAAAGGACGCGGCGCGGCTTATTGCCCCGTTGCGCCCTTTTTGCGTTTTATTTTTCTATTTGCAATTATAAAAGGGTAGCTGCAAAGCTACCCTTTAATGGTTGAGGCGACGGGATTTGAACCCACGACCTTATGGTCCCGAACCATACGCGCTACCAACTGCGCTACGCCTCAGTAATGTATATTATATATTCAAATTGCGTTTCAGTCAAACGTTTTTAACGTATATAAATTTGTATAATTGCGTTTTTAATGCTATAATAAATAAAGGCGCGCCTGCGCATGCTTTTTACGGGAGGGAACAATATGACTATCCATCATGACAAACTTGCTTACGGAAAGCTGGAATCAAGCTCGGAAGAAATTTCGGAAGAAAAAATTGCGGAAATGCTCAAACAGCTTCAAGACGAGGAGGAGGAGAATTGCGAAAAGAAAAACGGTTGCGATAAATAATTTTATTATACGCCGTTTTTATAGCTTACCGCAATATGCCCTATGCCGAACAAAACGGCAAACACGATAAGCGGTACGGACGATAAGACGATTCCGCTGAACAAGAATATTACACTCGGCGTGACGGACAGCCAAAGCATAAAAATTTTACGGTTGTTTTTCTTTAAAATCCATCCGAGGCAATATATCGCAAGCAGTATACTGTTTACGACCAAATAGACGGCAAGCGCATGATTAAACCAAAAACCGAAATATGTATATGGGATATTGAAAATCATAAATGCGAAACAGCCGTATCTGCCTATTTGCTCTGTAATTTCAAACTGTTTTGCGCTTACTCTGTTTTCGTATGCTGTTTTTGACGTCAAAGCGCTTATGATATTCGGTATCATTATAATAGCCATAATTATAAGTCCGTAATAATTGAACCAACCCATAAATCACACTTCTTTCGTAAAATTGAAAGGCGGATAAGCGTAAAACGTTTATCCGCCGCTTAATTACATTATAGTACCGTCAAAGTAAAATTACAAGCCTATTTCAAAAGTTTTTTGACTATGTTTTTAAGCGTTTTTTCGGGCGTTTTCTCTTTGAAATCGGAAAGCTTGTCGAAGTTGCTGAAAGTTCCTCCCATATTGCCTGACCAGCCTATAAGCCATTCGCCCGCCAAATCGTCCAGATTTTCACTGTCGGATTTGTATTTAAAGATATGGTAAAGCTCATTTTTAACCTTAGCCGTACCCAAAAGCTCTATTTCGTCGGGTTCTTTGTTAAGTTCCGTGGGGAAGATTAGCCAGTGAACCATATCGCTTTTAGCAAGATATTCGGGCGTAGAGTATTCCTTGGGGAAAAGCTCGCTTTTGCCGTACTGAACCAAAAGCGAATAGGTAAGGGAGGCGTAGGATAAATCCTTTGCAAGTTCCGCTACGGTTTCCGAAGGGAGTTCTTTTGCGTTTTTAAGCAACGTTTCCAAAGCATAGTAACGTATGCTGTCGATTTTTAACGTTAAAATTTTACCGAGTATTTTGAAAATTTTGTCGTTAATAAAATATTTGCACACATCCGCCGCAAGCTCCAAGCTGTTCGCTGCTTCCGCGCTGCTTTCGGCTTTTTTAAGCAATTTTTCCATATCCTCGGCAATGTAAGCGGAAAAAACGTTTTTTGCTTCGGGTGTAAAAATTTTTATATTTTCCTTGTACTCGTTCAATATCTGGTAAAGCTTGCCGCGCAAATATTCGTCTTTTATCTTTTTGGCTTTGACAATTACGGCATCGGCGTCGGCTTTTTCCACCTTGTCAGATTTAAGCATGCTTTCCACAGCGTTTTCAAACTCGCGCTCGCCGTTTATAAGTTTTACCAACGCTTCTATGGTTTTTATGTGCTCGTCGCTAACGTCACACATATCTTTCCCTGCAAGAGTGTAAACCATTAGAAGGGAGTTTTCATAATAGAACATAGTGTCTTTTTCCCTGTACGTTCCGGCTTTGGGGATTGCGTTCAAAAGCCTTTTCATTTCTGCCGCGGCGAATTCTCTTATCGCGTGCGTTTCTTCGGGCGGAAGCGGCTTTTTAGGGTTTTGGGCTATGCTTTTGAGTATATTCCCGAGATATTCTATAACGTGAGCGTTCTGCTCGTAATCGTCGCTGTTTTTTGCGTTTTCAAAAAAAGTTTCAAATTTTGACATTGTAAATTCCTATTTAAACCTTTATTATGTAGGACGTCGCGTGTAAGCTCGGCGTTTCCGAAAGCATTATATCACAGCGGGAAAATTTTTTCAAGCGCAAAAAAATAACGGCGGAATTTTAATTCCGCCGTAAGTTTAAACATAATTAACGTTCATTGTCGCAAAGCATTATAATTCCCGAAACCAAGCTTACGAAAAGCAAAGAGCAAACCTTGAAAGCCGTGCCTACGGGTCTGTTTTCTTTGAGTGCGCGGCAGTAGTATATCGTCATGGGAATAGTCCAGCAGAGTGGTATCAGGAAATAGAAAGCGCTTAAAACGCAACCGATAATCATAAAAATTTTGGATACGGTTTTCAGCGTTGAGGACTCGGTATCCGACTTGATTTCGCCGACGGCGCAGCCGCACTTTGTGCATAATACGGCTTTGTCATCTATCTCTGCGCCGCAGTGAGTGCAATATTTCATATAAATGCTCCTATTTTTTTTATAACTATATTATACTATTTTGTCATTGTCAAGAAAATTACGTTTTGTCCGTTTAAAATTTTATGGTAATTTCCGACAAACCGTTGTAGGGTTAGTCGGTAAGCCGCCGACGTAAGCGCAATAAAAATACTATAACAGATCAGAATTTTCTATAATGCAACCGTTGCGTTGATAGTAGTCTAACATTTCCGGAATTTTCTTTTTGTCGTAACTTGTAATGCAATCGGACAGTACGTGAACGGTATAACCGTTCTTTGCCATATTGTAGCAAGTTGACTTAACGCAAGCTACGGCGTCGGCGCCCGTAATGTAAAACTCGTTAATACCGTTTAAGCTTATAAAGTCGGCAAAATCTTCGCTTGTCAACGCGTTGCCCTTGCTTTTTACAAAAATATTCTGCGACGCTATTTTTAAATCGGCTACCAATTCGGCTCCGCGGGTATCGGGCTTAAACGTTCTTGTGCCGGCAGACAAATTGTTGTGTTTGATATAAACAACATGTATTTCGTTACGGACAGCCCAATCAATGGCGGCGTTTATGTTATGTATTATTTCTTTGTAATTTTTTGTAATGTCGTTTTGAATGTCTATTACGACCAGAACTTTATTTTGCATTTTTATTTATTTCGTAATTTATTTTTTGTTTAAAAAGCGGTTAAGCGTCCTTTACATGTTGCTTTCCGTATCGGGCACATTATCAAGACAGTATTTGATAATATCGTTGCGAATTATTATATTATACAGTTATTTTAGCAAACTGTTTTGAAAATGGCAAGTAGTCCGAAATCACTTTGAAAATAAATTAGCAATGGCACTGTGGCGGGTGCTTGATAAAACTTAAACAAATGAAAAAGTACGAACCGCTACGGTTCGTACTTTAACGATAGTGGTGGAGAATATGTAACGTAAAACGAATTTTATTACATTCTTTTTAAATCACGTTTGAGTTGCTCAATTAGCGTATACACTTGATAAAGTCTGGTTGCGCTATACAGTTGCTCGCAGAATTTATCCAAACACTGCTTGATATGAGTTTCGTATACATCTGCCCTTGCAGGACTATTGCAAGGAAGAAGTTCTTTACATCCGTTAACCGAAAATATGCGCTTAATCTCTGCAATTTTTTCTAAATATTCTGTTTGTTCATTAATAATATTATGCTCTGCGTTAATTTGCTCTTCTAATTCTTTCTTTTGTTGCTGAGCTTCTTTTACGGCTTTCACCGTTTGGTTTTCATCGTAAATAACTTTTGTTACCGCCAATAGCTGCTTATTGAGAGAATTTAATTTATAAGCATCAGGTTTTGTTTTATCAGGGAAATTTTTATCTAAAATTTCGTTAATTAAAGTAAACTTATTTTTTAAATAGTCGTTAAAACCAATTGATTTCTTACCCTCTTGCGCTAATTTAGGAGAAAAAAGCATTACGTATCCGCAATCGACACAAGTAAAACCTTCTATTGGTATACGATTGACACCCGCATAAATTAAATCGCCGTTTCCATAAATATTTTCGGAACCGCAAACAGGACATTTTTTCATAGTTTACCTCTTATGTGTTAATAGTATATTTATTATAGCACAACCGATACAAATTTTCAACTATCTAACATTGTCAAATTTTAAAATGGCACTGTGGCGGGTGCTTGATAAAACTTAAATAAATGAAAAAGTACGAACCGTTACGGTTCGTACTTTAACGATAGTGGTGGGAGGAGGTGGATTCGAACCACCGAAGTCGGAGACGTCAGATTTACAGTCTGATGCATTTGGCCACTCTGCAATCCGCCCGTATTTAGTTTTTTACCCCGTCAGGTCAGGCGGGGTAATGCTGGAGCTGGTGATTGGAATCGAACCCACAACCTGCTGATTACAAATCAGCTGCTCTGCCAATTGAGCTACACCAGCATCTCCCGTAAAGGGTGGTGCCTTGGGGTGGAATCGAACCGCCGACATACGGATTTTCAGTCCGGCGCTCTACCAACTGAGCTACCAAGGCGTTTACGCCTTTCGGCGTTTAAAATAATGGCGACCCGAAACGGGCTCGAACCGTCGACCTCCAGCGTGACAGGCTGGCGCTCTAACCAACTGAGCTATCGGGCCAAATAATTAACTTAAAGGGGGTGGTGTGAAATAACCGCGTTATCGGTTATAAGCCGACCGCATGCGTATGAAAAACTTTTTTGGTGGGCCTTCACGGACTCGAACCGCGGACCAATCGGTTATGAGCCGACCGCTCTAACCAACTGAGCTAAAGGCCCTCAAAACAAGCGGCTTATACGCCGCACAATGCTTACATATAATAATATACGCGTAAAATTTTGTCAAGTGTTTTTTTGACGTATTTTATTATATTTTAAAAACTTTCAAGCGCTTTTAAAAAGGCGGCGTCGCATTCGGCTTAATTTTTCCAACCCCAGACGACGCGGCAACGCTTCTTTATGAAAAGTCCGCCCGTCACGTTCCAATTATTGTCCCAGCCCTCGGGTTTGGAATATTCTTCGCAGTAAACAGTTATATTTTTGCAACCCGAAAAGACTCTTTTACCGACGAACTTTATACCTTTCGGTAAAACTATTTCGCGCAGAGAGGTACATTTTTCAAACGCGTAATTTTCAATCCTCTCCAACCCGTCGTGAAGAATTACTTCCGTAAGCATATTACAGTTGCCGAATGCCGAAATGCCTATATTTTTCAGACTGTGCGGCAGGGAAAGACCGGTCAGACTTATGCAGTAGGAAAAAGCGAAGTCCGGCACGGTTTCGATGCCTTCCGCTATATTTGCGTTTTGCAGGCTTTCGCAAAAACAAAACGCGTTTTCCCCGATAAAAGAGGCGTTTTGGACGTCGGCGTCCGTCAGCTTATGACAGCTTCCGAAAGCGCTGTCACCTACGCTGCAACCGACGGGGATTTGCGCCGTTTCAAGATTAAAGCAATCCATAAAAGCCGCCTGTCCTATGTATTTCAAAGTGGAGGGCAGGACGACGTGTTCGATAGATTCGCAATCGAGAAACGCCGCTTCGCCGATTTCTTCCACGCCTTCGGGAATTATTACCGAGCGCGCTTTCAAAAGACTGCTGACAATCGCGTCTCCGTTTATTTTTTTTACTCCGTCGGGAATGATTAACTCGTCTGCAATGCTGTATTCGTCGAAAAAAGTTAAAACTCCGTCCTCAATCGTATAATTTGCCATATCTTCGGTTTTTTCCAAATCTTCCATATAAGACCTCTTTGCTTGATTATATTGCTAAGGTGAAAATTTGTCAACGTATAAATCGCAATAAAGTTTACTGTTGAGGCGTGTAGAGTAATTTATTTACAAAACAACAAATTTTTCGCGCATAAGTTACATTTTTACTTACGCGCTTTATTATATTATCGGGTATACGTAAGGAGCGTTGACTATGACTGTTACCGGATATTTGTGCGATAAAATATTATATATAAATCTTTCGGGTGAAATGGACGAGTGTTCCGCACAGACCGCCCGCGCGAAATGCGACAGTCTTATCGAGGAAAACGCGTCCGCGCAAAAAATAGTCATAAACTTATCCGGCGTGGCGTTTATGGACTCCACAGGTATAGGTTTTCTTATAGGCAGGTATAAAAAGGCGTCTAAGCTTTCCGTGCCGCTTTATATCCAGAACCCCGATTTCGCCGCGGATAAAATTTTGAATTTAAGCGGAATATATTCGCTTATTCCCAAAGCGGAATAAAGAGGAATTAAAAAAATGATGAGAAATTATCTTAAGCTTCAATTTTATTCACTTCCCAGAAACCAGGCTTTTGCGCGCGACGCCGTAGCCGCGTTCTGTCTGGAATTAAATCCGTCGCTGTCCGCTCTATCAGACGTAAAAACCGCCGTATCGGAGGCGGTAACCAACTGTACGGTGCATGCGTATAAGGGCAATCTCGGACTTGTGACCGTAGAGTGCGAAATCGACGGAAACGAACTACATATTAAGGTAAGCGACACCGGCAAAGGCATTGCGGATATACAAAAAGCCGTACAGCCTTTCTATACGACGCTTCCTTCGGACGAACGTTCGGGTATGGGGTTCACCATAATGCAGACTTTTATGGACGAGTTTTCCGTTAACTCCATACAGGGCGAGGGTACGGTGGTTTATATGTCCAAAAGTTTTGAAGCGGAAGTGGAGAATGCTTGAAGTCGAACAGACTAACTGTTTGATACGAAAGGCAAAACAGGGGGACGCGTCGGCAAAGGAAACGTTGCTTGTCGAAAACGGTAACCTGATAAAAAGCATAGTAAGGCGGTATCTCGGTAAAGGGGTAGAGTACGACGATTTATACCAGCTTGCAAGCATGGGACTATTAAAAGCCATAAACGGATTTGACGAAAGCTTCGGGGTCCGTTTTTCTACTTATGCCGTTCCGATGATAGCGGGTGAAATAAAAAGGTTCATGCGCGACGACGGCAGTATCAAGGTTTCGCGCGCAATCAAAAGCACCGCAAAGCAAATTAACTGTTTTATTGAGGAATACACCGTGGTTCACGGCGCGCCGCCGACCGTAAAACAGATAGGTGAAAAATTCGACATGCCGGAAAGCGAGGTCGTGTTTACAATGGGCTCCACGCACATGCCGGTATCTATATACAATCAGGGCGAGTATAAGGACGAAAAGACGCAAGAGCTTTTGGATAAACTGCCCGTAGAAGATAAGCAGGAAGATCTTATCGAAATATTACAGCTTAAAACGGCGATAGCGGGGCTTTCGGAAAGGGACAGAAAGGTAATAATGCTGAGGTATTTCAGGGACATGACGCAGAACGAAGTCGCAAATATGCTTGGCGTGTCGCAGGTGCAGGTGTCGCGCATAGAAAACAGAATAATGGAAAATTTCAGAAAGGATTTAACGGGTTAATATCGAAGCACCGATTCAACGCGCCGCCGACAACAACG
>CAJTRW010000006.1:0-19445 GCA_910578765.1 uncultured Christensenella sp. | reverse complement strand
CGCGTTTTTAATATTTAGGAAAGACGATTATAAATACGTTTAAATATTTTCTTGTAATAACGTATTTTCTGTGTTATAATTTACATAAAGGTGTGTTATGCTAAACGAAAAAAACGTAAATTTAGGTAAAGTACGCTCGTGTATACGCGAGCTGTACGAGTACGCCTCCAAGCGTAAAGCGGAAATAGGCGCGGAAAACGTATTCGATTTTTCAATCGGCAATCCAAGCGTTCCCGCCCCTCCCGAGGTATTGACCGCGCTTGAAGACCTCGTAAAAAACACAAACCCCGTCGTTCTTCACGGCTATACCTCCGCGCAGGGCGGCTACGGCGTCAGAAAAGTTTTAGCCGACTATATAAACCGCCGTTTTGAAACGCGTCTGGACGCCGACTGTCTTTACATGACTTGCGGCGCGGCGGCTTCGTTAACAATAACGCTCAACGCGCTTGTAAACCGCGGCGACCAAGTCATAACGTTCGCTCCGTATTTTCCCGAATACAAAGTTTTTTGCGAGCACGCCGGCGCGAAGCTTGTAGCCGTCCAAAGCGAGGAAAAAACCTTCCGGATAGATTTTGATAAATTCGAAAAGGCTTTGAACGTCAAAACCAAGGCGGTAATTATAAATTCGCCCAATAATCCCAGCGGCGTAGTTTACGGAGCGGAAACTATCCGCAGGCTTGCGGAAACTTTAACCGCGTTTTCCGAAAAAAGGGGCAGCCCCGTCTATCTTATTTCGGACGAGCCTTACAGAGAGCTTGTTTTTGACGACGGAACGGAGGTTCCTTACGTAATGAATTATTACGCGCACAGTCTGGTGTGTTACTCTTATTCCAAAAGTTTGTCTCTCCCGGGCGAGCGCATAGGCTATATCGCCGTGAACAACGCCATGGACGAGTATAAGGACGTTTACGCGGGTATATGCGGCGCAGGCAGGGCGTTGGGCTACGTCTGTGCGCCCGCGCTCTTTCAGAAGCTTATAGAGAGAGTTTACGACAAAACCTCCGACATAAACGTATACAAATTCAACAGAGACAAACTGTGTTCCGCGCTTGAAAGCTACGGCTTTACCGTGGTTAAGCCCGACGGCGCGTTTTATCTTTTTGTAAAATCTCCCGAGGCGGACGCGGCAGCTTTTGCCGAACGTGCAAAGAAATACGAAATTCTTTTCGTCCCCGGCGACGATTTCGGCTGTAAAGGCTACGTGCGCGTCGCCTATTGCGTCGCGCCGGAAACAATCGGGCGTGCGCTTCCTGCTTTTGAAGCGCTTGCCAAAAGCTATAATCTGTAAAAATTGAAAGAAGCGGACTTCAAGTCCGCTTCTTCCCGATGATGTGGTAAACTGAGAGTAAATATATTATATATGCTACTTGACATAATGTCAATGCTATTTAGCATATTTTTGATATAATTTTTTTATGGTTTTAAGTAAAAGGATAAAAGAACTGCGTTTGGAGAAGGGCTTGACGCAGACGCAGCTTGCGGAAAAAGCGGGAATAAACCAGTCGATGATAGCGCGCTGGGAAAGAGGGGAGCGGGAACCTATCGCCTCGGCGGTGGTAAAGCTTGCCGACGCGCTGGAATGCACTTGCGATTATCTTCTGGGCAGAACAAACGACTATTGAAAAACGGAAACGCACAGCGTTTCCGTTTTAATATTAACCTGTATATTTTTCAAGCCTTTGCTTTATAGACTGCAAATTGTTTTTGACGGAGGCGGCAGAAGCTCCACCGAAGGACGTGCGCGCGTCCGCGCAGTTTTTCGCTTTTACGGTTTGAACGATATCTTTATCGAAGTGCGCGTCGTAGCTTTTGTATTCTTCGTAGGTCATGCTTTGAAGCGTTGCGCCTTTTGCTATGCAGTCCCGTACGATTTTTCCCGTGACGGCGTGCGCGTCGCGGAAAGGAACGCCCTTTTTCGCAAGATAGTCCGCAACGTCAGTGGCGCAACAGAACTCGCTTTCCGCCGCCACAGCCGCGCGTTCGGGCTTAAAGGCGACGTGTTCGAGCATTTCCGCCATAATGTTGACGCAGTTTAAAACCTGCGTTTCGGCGTCGAAGAAAGCCTCTTTATCTTCCTGCAAGTCTTTGTCGTAGGCAAGCGGAAGGGCTTTAAGCAATGTAAGCATAGCGGTAAGGTGACCGTAGACCCTGCCCGTTTTTCCGCGCGTAAGTTCGCACACGTCGGGATTTTTTTTCTGCGGCATAATCGAGGAACCCGTCGAATATTCGTCGGGAATTTCTATAAAACCGAACTCCTCCGTAGAATATAAAATCATGTCCTCGCAAAGTCGGCTTAAATGCATCATTATAAGACTGCCGTCGAAAAGGTATTCGCAAACGAAGTCTCTGTCGGATACGCCGTCCAAAGAATTTTCGCACGGCTTTTCAAAGCCCAAAAGCCGCGCGGTCATACTTCTGTCGATAGGGTAAGAGGTTCCGGCAAGCGCGCCGCTGCCAAGCGGCATAACGTTGGCTCTTTCGGCGGAGCCGTGTATTCTGTCCAAATCGCGCAAAAACATTTCCGAGTATGCGTTCCAAAAATGTCCTGCGCACATAGGTTGCGCTTTACGCAAATGCGTGTACCCCGGCATTATGAAGTCAAGCCCCTTTTCCGCAAGCCCGCACAGAGACGTTATAAGCCGTGCAAGGCTGTGCGCGGTTTTTTCAAACGCCGTCCGCGTGTAAAGCCTGAAATCCGTAGCTACCTGGTCGTTTCTCGAGCGCGCCGTATGCAACTTTTTGCCCGCGTCGCCAATGCGCTTCACAAGCTCGTTTTCCACAAAGGAATGTATATCCTCCGCACCGGCAATTTCAAGCTTTCCGCTTTCGATATCGGTATAAACGGCGCGGAGACCGTCGGTTATTTTTTCGGTTTCCGTTTCCGTTATAATTTTTTGTTTGCCGAGCATGGTCGCATGCGCAACCGAAGCGGCGATATCCTCTTTCCACAGTTTTTTATCGAAGGGTAAAGAGTCGTTAAATCCGTCGGCGTTAGCCGCGGTCGGGTTTTCAAACCTGCCTTCCCACAGTTTCATGAATAATGTACCTTTAAAAAAATTGACTTATCGGTAAAATTAAATTACAATTATATTATAACGGAACGGTGCGTTTAAATCAAGTTTTTACGCAGGATAAAGCAATGATTATTTTGGGACTCGACCCCGGACTTGCCACAATGGGCTACGGCGTTGTGGAAAAACTTAAAAACGACAATACCGTGGCGGTGGATTACGGCGTCGTGCTTACGCCCAAGGACGAAAGCCTGCCCGTACGGCTTGCAATGCTTGAAGAAGGCATAAATAAAATACTCGATAAATACAAACCCGACGAAATTGCCGTCGAAGAACTGTTTTTTTCAAAGAATATTACGACGGGTATTCCCGTGGCGCACGCAAGGGGAGTTATGCTGCTTACATGCATAAAATATTGCGGCAAACTTTACGAATACACACCAAACCAAATCAAGCAGTCGCTTACGGGCTACGGCAAAGCGGATAAAGTCCAGATGCAGCACGTCGTAACTTCGCTGTTGCGGCTGGATAAAATTCCCCGTCCCGACGACGCGGCGGACGCGCTTGCCGTCGCTCTGTGTCATGCGCATACCTCGCGCTTCGGCAGACTTTTCAATATAAGATAGTAGTGTGGAGAAGATATGATAGGCTACGTAAAAGGAAAAATTTTATCCCTCACGCCCGAGTGCGCGTTGATAGAAACCCCGTCGGGCATAGGGTTTGAAGTAATGTGCTCCGGCTCGGCTTTCTCGTCGCTTGCGGACAAGCAGGAGGCGGGGCTGTATACCTATATGCAGGTAAGCGAAAACGGCGTCGCGCTGTACGGTTTTTCCTCTCCGGACGAAAAAAATATGTTTTTGAAGCTTATCTCTGTTTCCGGCGTCGGACCAAAAATGGGTATAGGCGTGCTCACCGGCATGACCGTGGGAGAGCTTGCCGCAGCAATAGCCACACAGGACGTCAAACGTCTTTCCTCGGTCAAAGGGCTGGGTAAAAAGACGGCGGAGCGCATTATTTTAGAGCTGCGTGAAAAGGTAACTTCCGCCGCCGTTCCAGCACAGGACGGTTCGCCTTTGCCCGTTATATCCTCCGGCGACGAGGATGCCGTCGTTGCTTTGACGACGCTGGGCTTTACCCGTTCGGAAAGCGAAAAGGCAATAGCCCGCGCAAGGGCGGCGGGTGCAAGCTCTGTGGAAGATATAATAATGCTTGCGCTTAAAGGAATGTGAAATGTTTTTTGACGACGAAGAAGATTATACCGCCGAAGGCGGCGACAGGCTTGTAAAAAGCACCAAGGGCGAATACGACGTCGAAGAAAACGTTCTCCGCCCCAAAACGCTTGAAGCTTACGTCGGTCAGGCTAAGGTAAAGGAAAATCTCAAAGTTTACATGAACGCCGCAAAGCAGAGGGGCGAGGTTTTGGAACACGTCCTCCTTTACGGCGCGCCCGGTCTCGGCAAAACCACTTTGGCGCATATAATCGCAAACGAGATGGGCGGACAGCTTAAAATAACAAGCGCGCCCGCGATAGAGCGCGGCGGCGACTTGGCGGCGATACTTACAAACCTGAACGAAGGCGACGTGCTGTTTATAGACGAAATACACCGTCTCAACCACAGCGTTGAGGAAATACTGTATTCCGCTATGGAAGATTACGCGCTGGATATAATAGTGGGCAAGGGCCCGAGTGCAAGAAATATCCGCTTTTCTCTTAAAAAATTTACGCTCATAGGCGCAACGACCCGCGCGGGCATGATTGCAAATCCCCTGCGCGACAGGTTCGGCATTGTTTGCCGTCTCGAAATGTATACGCCCGAGGAGCTTAAAGACATAGTAAAACGCAGCGCGCGCACGCTCGGCATTTCGATTGAGGAAAACGCCGCGGCGGAGGTTGCGCGCCGTTCGCGCGGCACGCCCAGAATCGCCAACAGGCTTTTAAAGCGCGTCCGTGACTTTTCGACGATAAACGGCAATTCTTCGGTCACCGTTTCCGATGCGAAATTCGCGCTCGGCAAAATGGAAATTGACGATTTGGGTCTCGACGAGGTGGACAGGGGGCTTCTGCGCGCCATGATCGAGAAATTCGACGGCAAACCCGTGGGGTTGGAAACACTCGCCGCGACTATAAACGAGGACGCGGGTACGATAGAGGACGTTTACGAGCCGTATCTTTTACAGCTCGGCTTCATTGCGCGCACGCCGCGCGGCAGGGTAATTCTCCGCGGCGGGTACGAGCATTTGGGTTATTCTATAACAGAAAAACAGCGTGAACAGCTTACACTGTTCGATAAAGACTGACCATGCAATTTAAAAAAAGCGATTTTTATTACGATTTACCCGAGGAGTTGATTGCTCAGACTCCCGCGGAGCCGAGGGATTCCTCGCGCCTTCTGGTATACGACAGAAAAAACAAAAATACAGAACATAAAATTTTCCGTGACGTTATCGGTTATCTGGAAAAGGGCGACGTGCTTGTTTTAAATAATACAAAGGTGTTGCCCGCCCGACTTTTCGCGCATACGGAAAACGGCGGCGCGGTTGAAGTGCTTCTTTTGAAAAGACTTGAAAAAGACGTTTGGGAAGCGCTTGTAAAACCCGGCAAAAAGTGCGTCCGCGGCAAAAGGCTTACGGTTTCGGACGGGCTTTCCTTAACGGTGGAGGATATAACCGACAGCGGCGAAAGGATAATAAAATTTTATTACGAAGGCGTGTTCGAGGAAATTTTGGAAAGACTGGGTTCCATGCCCCTGCCGCCGTACATCAAAGCCAAACTGGAAGATAAAAACCGTTATCAGACCGTTTACGCAAGGACGGACGGATCGGCGGCGGCGCCGACGGCGGGACTTCATTTCACGCCGGAGCTTCTTTCTAAAATCAAAGAAAAAGGCGTGGAAATAGCGGAAGTTCTCCTTCACGTGGGACTCGGAACTTTCAGACCCGTCAAGGAAGAAATAATCACCGACCATAAAATGCACTCGGAATATTACGAAATAGGTGAAAGCGCGGCGGAAACAATTAACCGCGCCAAGCGCGAGGGCAGGCGTATAATAGCCGTCGGCACAACGTCCGTAAGAACGCTTGAAAGCGTCGCGGACGGCAACGGCTTTGTCAAACCCTGTAACGGCAATACGGAAATATTCATTTATCCTCCGTATAAATTCAAGTGCGTCGACGCGCTTATAACCAATTTCCATTTGCCCGAAAGCACGCTTATAATGCTTGTGGCGTCCATGACGGGCAGAGAGGAAATTTTAAACCTTTATAAAACGGCAGTGGGGGAAAGATACCGCTTTTTCTCTTTCGGCGACGCGATGCTTGTCTTATAAGCGGCACATCTCTTTGTCGCGCTTCGCTTTTTATCGGGTCACATACATCTGTGTATGCTCCCCTCAAAAAAGCTCGCGCTTCTCGACCTGCTTGCTTCTAAGCCAAGCAATCCTGTTTCCCGCGCAAATACGGGACGCGATACAAATTAATTAAAAACTATGAGTAAATATTTTTCATTCGAATTACAACACGTAGACAAACACACCGGAGCGAGAGCAGGCGTGTTTCATACTCCGCACGGCGATATTTTAACGCCCGTTTATATGCCCGTCGGTACTCAGGCGACCGTCAAGGGCGTTTACCCGCGCGATTTAAAGGAAGCGGGTTCGCAGATTATACTTTCAAACACCTATCATTTGTTTATCCGCCCCGGCGACGAGCTTGTGAAAAAAGCCGGCGGACTTCACAAATTTATGAACTGGGATCGCCCCATTCTGACTGACAGCGGCGGCTTTCAGGTATTTTCTCTTACTAAACTGAATAAAATCAAGGACGAAGGGGTATACTTCAACTCGCATGTGGACGGTGCAAAGCATCTGTTTACGCCCGAAAAAGTTATGGGCATACAGGAGAACCTCGGCGCCGATATAATTATGCAGTTCGACCAGTGCAGCGAGTACGGTTATACCCATGCCCAAGCCGAACAGGCAATGGAGCGGACAAGCGCTTGGCTTGAACGTTGCGCCGCGGTGAAAACGCGTGAGGACCAGGCGCTTTTCCCCATAATTCAGGGAAACATGTTCGACGATTTGCGTATGGAAAGCCTGCGCCGCGCCAAGCCCTACGCCGTAGACGGAATCGCCATAGGCGGGCTTTCGGTCGGTGAACCCAAGGCAAGGATGTACGAAATTCTCGACTTGATGCGGTCCGAGCTTCCGACTTCCGTTCCGCGTTATCTGATGGGCGTCGGCAGTCCCGATTGCCTGATAGAGGGCGTGAAGCGCGGGGTGGATATGTTCGACTGCGTTCTCGCAACCCGCGTGGCGCGCAACGGTACGGCTTTCACCTCTAAGGGGAAGGTTGTGGTGCGCAACGGAGAGTACAGGGAAGATTTTTCGGCTTTGGACGCTTCTTGCGACTGTTATTGTTGCAAAAATTACACAAAGGCTTATCTTAGGCATCTGTTGAACGTCAACGAAATGCTTGCGTCCATGCTTTTAAGTCTTCACAATATAACTTTCCTGCACAAGCTTATGCGCGGCATGCGCGAAGCGATTTTCGCGGACAGTCTGACCGAATTCGCAAACGGGTTTTACGCGGATTATGGGGAATAAGTGAAAGTTTCGTGCAATATTTTACAACCGCATAAAATCGCTTGCAAAATATCCGTAAAAATATTATATTTGAAAAGTAAATAAAATCTGGAGATAATAAAATGTTTAATTCGCTTCTCGTAAACAGCAGCACTATTTTCACCTACGTCATTTTGGGCGTTCTGGTAGTTGCCATAGTGGTTATGTTTATATTCTCGTCCCGCAAGCGTAAAAAGCAGGAGCAGGACGCAAAGGACTTGATAAATTCCGTCAAGCCCGGCAACAAAGTCAAGACCATAGGCGGTATTTGCGGCATCGTGGTCGAGGTTGATGCAGAGGAAAACACTTTCGTTCTCGAAACCGGCACAGAGCAGTCGGGTAAATGCTTTATCAAGTTCGATAAACAGGCAATTTATCAGACCGACGCGATAGTTGAAAAAACCGTTGCGGCTCCTGCGGAAAAGACGGAAGAAAGCTCTGCCGCACCCGAAGAACCTTTTGAAGAATCTTCGACCGCAACGCCTGCGGAAGCCGTAGAAGCGGCGCCCGCCGAAGCGGTAGAGACCGCGCCGTCGGAAACCGAAGCGGAACCCGAGGTAAAGACTCCCGCAAAGAAAAGCAAAAAACAATAATAAACGCAAAGACCTCCGCATAAATTAAAGCGGAGGTCTTTATGCGTAAAAATATTTTTCAGGTGGTCAAAGCGTCCGCCGCGGCGGTAATAATTTCGCTTCTGTTCGTGCTTGTGTTCACACTTATAATACAGTTTTGTTCGCTGTCCGTCGGGGTGATAAAACCCGTAAACCAAGTGTTCAAAATTTTATCTATAATAGCCGGCGGGCTTATTTTTATCCGCGGCGAAAAGGGCTGGATTAAGGGCGCGGTATACGGACTTATCGCCGTAATTATTACATATCTTTTGTACGGACTTATAGCCCATTCCCTTTCTGTAAGCTGGAAATTCGCTCTGGAAATACTTCTCGGCGTTGTCGCGGGTACGGTTACGGGCATAATAGCCGTTAATATCCGCAGGCGCGTCCGCTGAAATTATGTAAAAAACACTTGATTTTTTATTTTTCTTACACTATAATGTAAAATAAGACAACCAAAGGAGAATTTTTTAATGATAAAAACGGTATCGGCTCCCCGCGAAAAAAAGGTTACGGGTTGCGGCGAATGCAGAAGCACATGCCAGTCCGCTTGCAAAACAAGCTGTACGGTAGGCAACCAAAGCTGTGAAAGAATTACCAGAGAACAGAATCCCGAAAAGAATAAATAAGTTTTAAGGAGCAGAAATTCTCTGCTCCTTTTTTCATGAGATATAAACCGATATGATACACATTTTCAATTTTAAAAATTTTTATTACATATACGACTCGGGCAGCGGCAGTCTGCACGAGTGCGATAAGGATACTGCGCTTTATCTTAAAATGAAGTACGAGGGCGGCGCGATTGTAGACCTTCCCTCCGAGAAAATCGCCGAAATAGAAAAGGACGTTGCCGAATTGAAAGGAAACGGACTTCTTTTCAAGGAGGAGGTAAAAACCTATCCTCTGAAATCGAACGAGGTTAAGGCGCTTTGCATACATATCTGTCACGACTGCAATTTAAGGTGCCGTTACTGTTTTGCCGACGAGGGCGCGTATCATTCCGAACGTGAATTCATGAGCGAGCAGACGGCAAAGAAGGCGATAGATTTCCTTATAGAAAAAAGCGGAAACCGCAAGGTGCTTGAAGTCGACTTCTTCGGCGGGGAACCGCTGATGTGTCTGCAAACCATAAAAAACGTGGTTGCTTACGCACGTGAAAAGGGCGGAAAAGCGGGTAAAAAGTTCTTGTTTACAACAACCACCAACGCGCTTCTTCTCGACGACGACGCCATAGATTTTTTCAACCGCGAAATGGAAAACGTGGTTTTAAGTCTTGACGGCAGACGCGAAGTTCACGACGCAATCCGCAAGACCAAAAACGGGAAGGGCAGCTTCGACTATGTGATAAATAATATAAAGAAGTTTGTCCGCTCGCGCGGAGATAAAAGCTATTACGTGCGCGGAACGTTTACGGCTAAAAATCTCGATTTTTCGAACGACGTAATCTTTCTTGCGGAAAACGGCTTCGACAGTATTTCTATGGAACCAGTCGTAACCGATATAGACGATTTGGCTATAAAGGCAGAGCATCTTCCGCGTATCCTCGACGAGTACGAAATACTGTGCGACAAGTATCTGGATAAATACGAAAAGGGCGAAGGCTTTAACTTTTTCCATTTCAATATAGATTTGGAAGGCGGGGTATGCTTGCAGAAGAAAGTTTCCGCCTGCGGTGCCGGCAATGAATATTTTTCCGTCGTGCCGAACGGCGACATTTATCCCTGTCACCAGTTTGCCGGCGATAAAAATTTTCTTATGGGCAACGTGTACGACGGCGCTCTCGACGGGCAAATCCGCGAAAAGTTCGCCGCCAACTGTCTTTTTACGCGTAAGGACTGCGAAGGCTGCTTTGCCAAATTCATTTGCAGCGGCGGATGCAGTGCAAACAATTATCACTTCGCCGGCGATATGAACAAGCCTTACGGCATTACCTGCGATATGATGAAAAAGCGTATAGAGTGCGGTATGCACGTGCTTGCGCGCAAAAAAGCGGGCAAAAGATAAAAAAATACGGCGTAAGTAAGTTTAATTAATTGACTGTCGCGCTATTTTTATATATAATTAAGTGGTTAAATTATAATAAAGTCGAACAATTTAGGAGTTTTTAATGGGCAAAATCAAATCTGCGATAATAACCGCAATAATTGCAGCCGCAATTTTGGTTCTTGCATTTTTCGCCCTGTTCTCGTGGCCGGTGGCAGGTACGGGTAAAGTGGACAAGTATAATTCGTTTGCTTCCGGTATACATCTCGGGGCAGACATTACGGGCGAAGCGTATACCGTTCTGTATCCGGAAGGCGTTCTTTCGGCTTCGGATTACCATTTCAACATGCCGGAGCCCGATACCGACGACGGCGCGGATAAAGTTGACGAATATATCGCCAAGTACTCGCAGTGCGGTAGCGTCTATATCGAAAAGGACAAGCTGGAAGAACACGGCGGAGAAGCGGGCTTTAAGGCAAAGGTTAAAAAGGACGCGGAAATTTTATCCAAGCGTTTCGGACAGAAGGGCTATACAAGCTATTCCGTTTCGGTAGTGGACGGCTTTACCGTAAAAGTCAGCGTGCCGTCAAATATGACGTATGCCGCGTATTCCGATCCGGAATACAATTCCGCGGCTCGCTCTGCGGAAAGATCTGCCGTCGCGCAGACGGTAAAATTTTTATCGTACAACGGCGGACTTACCCTTCGGAATTCCGAGGTGGGTAAAATTCACGACAGCGAGCTTGACAATTACATTCTCACGCCCATAAAAGACAACGTAAACACCTATTTCAAGGGTATTTCCAAATATGCGAAAGGCGGAAACTATGCCGTCAAAGTCAAATTGACCGATACGGGCAGAGCACGTTTCAAAGATATTTCCTCCAAGGTTTCCGCTGCGTCTTCCGATAAGAATATCGGATTTTACATCGGAAACAGTCAGTTGCTTTCGCTTGAATGCAATTCCGAGATAGACGGTAAAAGCTTCTTTATTTCGGTAAGCAACACTTCTGACGATTCGGCGGCGGCGCAGGAATACGCAATTATTCTCGACTCTGTCATAAACGGCGACACGCTTACGCTGAATTACCTTTCGGGCGGCGATCCCGAAGTTTATTTTTCGACCCCTCACCTCGGCAAAAACGCGCCTATATATCTCGGCGTAATAATACTTTTGGTCATAGTAGCGGCGATAGTTTATTCGGTCGTAAAATACAAGCTTTTGGGGCTTGTCAACGCCATGATGATTGTAATTTATTCGCTTGCTATGGTTACTGCGATTATGCTTATAGGTATTCAGGTTACGGTTGCCGGCGCGTTTGCGGCGGTCCTCGGTCTTGCGCTTCTGTGCGCGTCAAACTTCGTACTTTTCGAAAGTGTAAGAAAGGAAACCAAAAAGGGCAAAACAATTTATTCTTCCGTAAAATCCGGCTATAAAAACGTTTTGACGACTATTCTCGACATGCACATAATTTTAGTAGTCGTTTCGCTTATGCTCGCGCTTATCTGTGTGGGCGAAATAGCCAAGTGCGGATTCATATTCTTCATAGCTTCGATAGCGTCGTATATACTTTACTGGTTTACGCGCTTTATGTGGTATGTGATATCCTCTTTCGCCAAGGATAAATTCAAATTCTGCGGCTTTACAAGGGAGGTACCCGTCGATGACTAAGCTTAAACTTTCGGCAAAAATGCATATAATCGTTATCGTTTCGGCGGTAATAATAGCCGTAGGGCTCGCCGTGGGACTTATTTGTCAGTTCTGCGCGGACGGTTACTTCAATTACGGCGGCGACTATAAGGACTATCAAACTGTAGAAATTAATTATACTTCCGTAGAATATAAGGATAAAGAAATAACCGACCTTTGCGAAAAGCAGTTTAAAGAACTTAAATTAAGCTATTACACGCGCAATTTCATAGAGGATACCGAGCTCGGCTCTACTTACGAGTACAGGTTTTCAAAGGGAACCGATTCCGAAAAACTCAATAAAGCGGCGGCGGCAATAGACGCGGCTTTGAAAAGTAAAGATTCGGTATTCCTTACAAACGCATCGTATCATGCCGTAGACACTATGCTCGGCGGCTCCAAAGCGCTGGTTTTCGGCAGTATCGCACTCGCTTCGGCGGTTGTTTTCCAGTTCATATATTTTGCGGTAAGATACCGTCTTACGGCGGCGCTGTCCGCGCTTTTGGCGGACATACACAACCTCGCGCTGTTTGTATCGCTTCTGGCGATAACGCGCATACCCGTAGGCTCGTCGGTAATCACGTTCTCGGTACTTTGCGTGCTTATAACAATGATAGGCTGTTGCTTCCTGTTCGACAGGTTGCGTAAAAACGTCAAGGACGGAGAGTTTGCAAAGCTTGACGTATTCGCACAGATGGATACCTGCGCTGCGGAAAGTCTGAGACCCGTAGTTTTGACGGCGACATGCTTCGCGGCTGTGGCGGTACTGGTTTTCGTGCTTCTTTCCATAAGCGCGCTGTCCGTTTCGGGCGTGTTGATGCCTGTGCTTTGCGGTCTGCTGTGCGCCGTAGTATGCGTATACGGAACGTCGTTCTTTACCCCCGCGGTACATTCGCGCTTCAAGCGCATAGGCGATAAATTCAAAGCGGAACATACCAAGAAACCCGCTAAAAAACAATAATTATTCAAGGCGGGGTAAACCCCGCCTTTTTGTTATTCAGATATGAAAAGAGCAGTACCCGAATTCGAATATTCGGAAGAACAACTCAATAGCATTAATTCCCTTGCGGCTTCCTGCGGGCTTTTGCCGGATACCGTAAAAATTCTTTACGCGCGCGGAATAGACGACAAGGAAAAGATAGAACGTTTTATTCACCCCTCGCGCGAGCATTTCGTTTCGCCATTTAAAATGAGCGGTATGTCCGATGCGGTGCGGCTTATAACTCGCGCGCGCGACGAGGAATGGCAGGTCGTAGTGTACGGCGATTACGACGCGGACGGTGTTTGCGCCGCAACGGTAATGTGCGCGGCGTTGCGCGACTTCGGTATAGAACCCGTCGCTTACATTCCCGAGCGCCGCGACGGTTACGGTCTTAACGTAAAGGCTATAGACGATATATTCGAGGAGCATTTTCCTCAGCTTTTTATTACGGTCGACTGCGGAATTTCCTGCGCGGAAGAAGTCGAATACATCAAAGAGCAGGGTGCTGAAATAATCATAACCGACCATCACGAACTGCCCGACAGACTGCCGGACTGTATTTGCATCAATCCCAAATTCAACGACGGTTATATTTACGACAATCTTTGCGGCGCAGGCGTCGCTTTAAAGGTCGCCGTTGCGCTTAACGGAGAAAGTGCGTATAAATATCTGGACTTCGCGGCAATAGCAACCGTGGCGGACAGCGTTCCGCTTACGGGTGAAAACAGGGATATAGTGTCCGAGGGATTAAAGCTTATCAATCAACGCCCGCGCAAGTGTTACGCGCAGTTTCTCGGTAAAAACGACGTTATAAATTCGCACGCGCTCGCTTTCGGTATTTCCCCCAAAATAAACGCCGCAGGAAGAATGGGCGACGCACGCAGCGCGCTTGAACTTTTCGGCGCCACCGACGAAAATTTGATTTTCGATTTGTCGGCTAAGCTTACAAGCTACAATCTCGAACGGCAGAAGTATTGCGACGAGCTGTACGCAAGCGCCAAAAGCAAATTGAAGGAGGGCGGAACCTCCGATAAAATAATTATGCTTTGGGACGAAAGCTGGAATGCCGGATTCGTGGGTATAGTTGCGGCGCGGCTTACGGAAGAATATTCCCGTCCGGCAATGCTTTTCGTCCGCAACGGAGACAAGCTTAAAGGTTCTGCGCGTTCGGTCGAAAATATCAACGTTTTCGAGGCGTTGAAAGCCTGTGCGGAGTATATCGCGGAGTTCGGCGGACACTCGCAGGCGGCGGGCGTGAATATCGAAATAGAAAACTTCGATAAACTGCGCGCCGCGCTTAATAAATATCTTACGGAAAATTATTCCGCCGAAGATTTCGAATCGCGCGTCTATATAAGCGGCAGTCTGACGGGAGGTTTATCAACGCGGTTTGCCAAAGAGCTTGACCTGTTGGAGCCTTTCGGTGTAGGCAACCGCCGCCCGCTTTTCGTTGCCGACGTTGAGGCGGCCGAGGTTGCGCCGGTAAAACAGGGGTCATCGCATATTTCGGTCAAAAGCGGAAATTTGTCGTTTATGTATTTCGGCGGCGCAAGGTTTACGTATCTTTTGGAAAGCCGCGCGCCCAAACGCTTTATTTTCGAATATAACGTTTCTAAATTCCGCGGCAAAGAATATGTAAAGGGCTTTATCCGCGACATGATTCCGTCGCGTTCGGCGGGCGGATACTGTACCGAAGAAATAGCGGTCAATAATATTTTGACCCTCGGCGGCGGCAAAGTTTACGTCAACCGCACCTCATTAAGCGCGGCGTTGCCGGACGAAATTTCGGTCGGCGGCGGTTACGGTTCGGTTTATATTGCAAGCGATTACGCCACTCTTTCGCATTACAAAAACTTAAACGGTTTACCCGTGGAATTGTTTACGCTCACATGCGGAAATTTGTCCGATACCGTGCTGGTTTCACCGTCGCGCGATGTGGATTTAAGCGGATACAAAAGAGTGGTGTTCCTTGACGATTCGCCTATTTACGACCGTTTCGCTTCGCTTGAGGGTAAAGACGTAATTGTTTGCGGCGACGTTTCAGGCTGTAATTTTATAAAAAATCTGAACGCCTCGCGTGAAGAGCTTTTGAAAATTTTCGGCGCGCTGCTGGCCACGCCCGCGGCGTCAAGGTACGACAGCGTTTCGTCGGTTGCGCTTAGCGGCTGTCTCGGATATCCGCCCGCGCAAACCGCTTTCGCATTGGAAGTGTTCAGACAGCTTTCGCTTATAGGGTTCGGGGGCGGAAAGCTGACCGTAAACAGAGGGGTCAAAACGGATTTGACCAATTCCGAATTATACAATTTGGTGAAGGCTTATGAAAACCGTACTTGATAAAATTTCCGATAATTATCCGGAAAGCGACAAAGAGCTTCTCTTTGCCGCATACCGCTATGCCGAGGAAATGCACGAGGGACAGAAGCGCGCCTCCGGCGAGCCGTATTTCGTTCACCCGTGCGCCGTGGCGGAAATTCTCATTGATCTGGGTATGGATACCGCTTCGGTTGCGGCGGCTTTTCTGCACGACGTGATAGAGGACACCGCGGCAACCGCCGAGGATATACGCACGCGTTTCGGCACGGAAATACTTACGCTTGTCGACGGCGTTACGAAGCTCGATAAAATCAGTTTCCGCACCCATGAGGACGAGGACGCCGAAAACTTTCGTAAAATTTTCGTTGCTATGGCGAACGACGTACGCGTAATAATTATAAAGCTTGCGGACAGATTGCACAATATGCGTTCGTTGAACTTCCTTTCCAACGAGCGGCAACAGCGCATAGCGAAAGAAACGCTGGATATTTTTACTCCGCTTGCGGGCAGACTGGGTATATCGCAGATAAAGTGCGAGCTTGAAGATTTATGTCTTAAATATCTCGACCCCGAAGCGTATGAATTTCTTGTGGTAAATATTCATCAAAAGTTGGAGGAAAGGCGCAGCTTCGTAGATTTCGTCGTAACAGAGCTTAAAGCCATATTGGAGGAAAGCGGTATCGACGGCGAGGTTTTCGGCCGCCCCAAGCACTTTTATTCCATTTACCGTAAAATGAAAAACCAGGGCAAATCTCTCGACCAGATTTACGACCTTTCCGCGGTCCGCGTTATCGTCGGCAGTATGGAAAACTGCTATGAGGTTTTGGGTAAAATTCATAAAAAGTGGAAGCCCGTGCCGGGACGTATAAAGGATTATATCGCCACGCCCAAGCGCAATCTTTATCAGTCCTTACACACTACGGTAGTCACGAACTTCGGACAGATTTTCGAAATTCAGATCCGCACGCAGGAAATGCATAAAATGGCGGAGTACGGAATTGCCGCGCATTGGAAATATAAAGAGCAAAAATCGGCGGAAAGCAATTTCGACCAGCGCCTGACCTGGATACGCGACGTTATGGACTGGCAGGGAAGCTTGAACGACTCAAAAGAATTTGTCGACAGCCTTAAAAACGACTTGTATTCGAACGAGCTTCTGGTATTTACGCCGCACGGCAAGGTAATATCTCTCCCGCTGGAAGCAACGCCCGTAGATTTTGCTTATGCAATCCATTCGGAAGTGGGCAATAAGTGCGTCGGCGCGAAAGTAAACAACCGGATAGTTCCTTTAAATTCCGTTTTGCATACCGGCGACGTGGTGGAAATTTTGACCTCGGCTTCCGCAAAGGGTCCTTCGTGGGATTGGTTCAAATACGTAAAATCCGGTTCCGCCCGCGCGAAAATGCGCCAGTTTTTCAAGCGCGAGATGAAGGAGGAGAATATTAAAACGGGCAAAGTAATGCTCGAAGCGGAGGCAAAACGCAAGGGTTACAACCTCGGCGATATTCTCACGGAAGAATCTTTCAAAAAACTTTCCAATAAGCTTGTATTTTCTTCTGTAAACGAGATGATGGCTTCCGTAGGTTACGGTGCCGTAAGCGTCAACCAGGTAATTTTCAAGCTAATCGACTATTACAAAAAAGAAATTCCCAAGCCCGTTGAAAATTCCGACGCGGAAAAACTTAAATATACGCCGTCGGGAAGCGTTTCCATAAAAGGAATGAACGGTCTTTTAGTGCGTTTTGCGCACTGTTGTAACCCCGTCCCCGGCGACGAAATAGTCGGGTTTGTTTCGCGCGGAAGGGGAGTGATAGTTCACCGCAAGGACTGCTCCAATTTGAAAAACGAAGACGCCGAGCGTCTTCAACCCGCCCAATGGACGGGCATAGGCGACTCCGACTTTATTGCGGGTATAAAAATTATTGCAACTGACGACAGCGGCGTCGTCGCGTTCATAACGACGGAAATTTCGCTTATGAAGCTGAACATGACGCAGATTAACGGCAGAATAAACAAGGACAAACAGGCGGAGTTCGATATCCGCGTTAAGCTTAACAAGCGCTCTGATATAGATTTGCTTGTCGGCCGTCTTAAAAAGGACAAACGCATAATAGACGTGTTCAGGACTTCCAATTAATTATGAAAATTTTTAAAATTCTGCCTCGCGGCTTCGGGTGCAATTCTTATATATTAACGGCTGACGGAAAATCCGCCGTCGTCGTAGACTGCGCCGAACCTGAAATTTACGAAGCCTGTATAGCCCGCAATCTTACGCCCGTCGCCGTGCTGTTGACGCACGGACATTTCGACCATGTCGGGGGATGCGGCGTTTTTTACGGTAACGGCGTGCCCGTCTACTGCGGAGAAAAGGAAAAGGACTTTATATTCAGTAAAGAAAACAGAAGTGTTTTCGGCGGGGTATTTATACCCGAATTCAAAATTTACAAAACTCTGTCCGACGGCGAAAAAATTACTCTCGGCGGGATAAGCTTTACCGTAATTCAGACGTCGGGTCACTCGGAAGGAAGCGTGTGCTATATTGCTGACGGCGCCCTTTTTACGGGCGACACGCTTTTTCAAGGCGGCATGGGCAGGTACGATTTGCCGACCGGTAATTACGCCAAGCTTATGAAAAGCTTAAAAACTTTAAGCGCGTTGGACGGGGATTACGAGGTTTATTGCGGGCACGGCGAAGATACTATTCTTTCCCGCGAACGCGCAACTAACCCTTATATGAAAAATTAAATGCCGACGACGTCGACGGCTGAAAATTATAAACAATATGTTAAACACCAACAGCGAATATCTGCGTCCCGAAATAATGGACGTTCTCCGCGCATTTTGTTGCGAGGAGGAGGACTTCACCCATTATTTTTCGTTTTCGCGTGATAAATTTTTCAATTCAATAGAGTATCGCGGCGAGTTTTACGATTACGAAAACGAGGGCGTGGCGGAGGACGAACTTGTCTTTCGCCGTCTTGCCAAACGTTTTGCAAAGCTTGCTTTTTACAATACGGTTTCAAAAGTAAAAAATATCCGTCTGCCCTGGGGTGCGCTGACTGGCATAAGACCAACAAAGCTTGCGTATACAGAATTAAACGACGGCAGAGATTTCAAAGCTCTTTTCGGGCAAATGGACGTAAACGCGGAAAATATTTCTCTTGTCGACAAGGTTATAAATACGCAAAGCGGAGTTTCCGTCGGCGGGCAGGATTTATTTATTAGCTTGCCTTTTTGCCCTACAAAGTGCGATTACTGCTCGTTCATAACCGCGCCGATAGCCTCTACGCGCCGTTACGTCGATAATTATATCGACTGTCTTATTAAGGAAATTTACGCTGTTAAGCCTTTTATAAAAAGGCTTAACAGTGTTTATATAGGCGGCGGCACGCCGTTCGTCCTCGAACCGGAGCAGCTCGAACGCGTCTATGCAGCCGTTGCCGACTCGTTTGAAAGTATTCCCGAATACACTGTGGAAGCGGGCAGACCCGACGTTTTCACGCAGGAAAAATTAAAGCTTTCCAAACGCTACGGCGTAACGCGTATCTGCGTCAATCCGCAGTCGTTCAACGACTCTACTTTAAAAGCGATAGGAAGGGCGCATACCGCCGCTCAAACGGAGGCGGCTTACGCCGCGGCGAGGGAATACGGCTTCGATATAAATATCGACTTGATTGCGGGACTTGCCGAAGAAAGCGTAAAGGACTTCGGACATTCTCTAGAAAAAGCGGTAACTCTTAATCCGGAAAACATAACCGTTCATACCCTTTCGCTTAAATCGGGCGCAAAATTGAAGGAAAACGTAAAAAGATTAAACGTTTCGGGCATAGGTGAAATGGTTGCGCTTTCACGCGAAAGGCTTACGGAAGCGGGATATGCCCCCTATTATCTTTACAGGCAGAAATATCAGGCGGGCGGCTGTGAAAACGTCGGGTGGTGTAAACCGGGCAAGGCGTGCCTGTACAATATAGGCGTAATGGAGGAGCTGACCGACAATATTGCAGTCGGCGCAAACGCAATTTCCAAAAAGCTTTTCGGGGAAGATAACCGTATAGAGCGTTACGCCACCCCCAAGGATATACCTACTTATATAAATAAAATTGATAAAATAATAGAGGAACGGAATAAGCTTTTTATGTGATATAAAATACGCGGCTCGCCTATGGCGCGCCGCGTATAAATTGTTAAAAGTTAACCTCCCGCTAAGCGGGAGGTAAAAAAGAAGCGGAAGCGTTG
>CAJTRW010000005.1:58205-74774 GCA_910578765.1 uncultured Christensenella sp. | reverse complement strand
AAAACAAAACCACTAGTAAACTAGTGGTTTGCACAGACCCTAGAAGGGATTAACACATGCTAACCCCTGCCGGGGCACGAAATTTAGCATAGCATCACTATCACGGGCAGCCACTCAAAGTGGCTGTCTTTTTTCGCCTACTACTTCTTGCTACCCGTAAACGGGTCTATGTGCTCTTTCATACTTATCTGGTCGTTCATATTATCTTCTTGCAACTGGTTCTTTATGTATTCCTGTATTATGCGTTCGTTTTTGCCTATCGTATCCACATAATACCCCCTACACCAAAAACTTCTGCTTCCGTATTTGTATTTTAAATTTGCGTGTCTGTCAAATATCATTAATGTGCTTTTACTCTTGAGAAATCCTACAAACTGTGCTATACTTAAATACGGTGGTATGCTTACCAGCATATGTATATGGTTCGGACAAGCCTCTGCTTCTATAATTTCTACTTTCTTTTCATTACAGAGTTTCCGAAAGATTTCTCCTATATCTTTCTTTATCTGTCCATATACTATTTGCCGTCTGTATTTTGGCGCAAACACTATGTGATATTCACATCTGTATGTTGAGTGCGCTGTTCTGTTTATTTCATTTTTCATTTGTTAAAAACCTCCTGTTATTTTTAGTGATGCGGTTGCCAAACCATCCCTATTATAACTTGAGGTTTTTATTTATCCTACTGCTTTTCTTAGCAAGCTTTTTTATCCCCCCCAGTAGTACTGGGGGTTAAGTTAAGCTTAAAGCAGCCAACGGAAGCGCCGCAGCGGATTTACGCTGCGGCGCTTATATTAATTTGAGATTAATCGTAAGCCGAGTTCTGTCGTGTACGGTTATTTATCTACCTTTACGGTCGCCCGTAAAATCAAGCGATATTAACGGATAAAAGCGGACGGGCAGCCCTTACGTTAGTATGCCTTTATCCCAATCTTGCATCGGGTGGGGTTTAATTGGCTCCCCTTGTTGCCAAAGGGACGGTGAGCTCTTACCTCGCCATTCCAACCTTACAGCAAAAAGCTGCGGTATATTTCTGTTCACTTTCCTTGAAGTCGCCTTCTCCTGCCGTTAACAGGCACCCTTGCCCTGTGATGCTCGGACTTTCCTCACGCCGCTTTCGCGGCCCGCAACCGTATAATTAACTCAAATTATGTTTATTATAACATAATTTTAAATTTTAATAAACATTTTAAACGTAATATTTGATTTTTTACCGAAAATATTTTAAAATGAAATACGGAATTATTTTAGGAGAAAATCAATGAAGAAGACAAAAATCATTTGCACGCTGGGCCCCGCCAGCGACAACGAGGAGATACTTTCCGAGCTCATTGACGCAGGTATGAACGTTGCGCGTTTGAATTTTTCACACGGGACGCATGAAGAACATGCGCAGAAAATCGAAACAATAAAAAAGGTAAGAGAAATTAAAAACGCACCCATACCCATTATGCTGGATACCAAGGGACCGGAATTCAGAATCAAAACTTTTGCGAAAGGTAAAATAACGCTGAAAGCCGGCGACGAATTCACTTTTACCACCAAGGATATAATCGGCGACAATACAAAAGTTTCAGTATCCTTCGAGGGGATATGCGAGCAAATGAATCCGGGGGATAAAATTCTTTTAAACAACGGGCTTATAGTGTTCGAAGTAGTGAAAGTCGCAAAGCCCGACGTAATATGCAAAACGGTTATCGGCGGCGAGCTTTCCAACCGCAAAAGCATGTTCTTCCCTGATAAAGAGCTTAAAATGACTTACCTTTCCGAGCAGGACAAAGCGGATTTGAAGTTCGGCGTAGAACAGGGCATAGACTATGTGGCTTGCTCTTTCGTTTCGAAAGCGCAGGACATAGTAGACGTAAGAAACTGGCTTAAAGAGTGCGGCTCGCCCGAAGGCGAAATAGAAATAATCGCAAAAATCGAGAGCCGTGCGGGCGTCAACAACCTTGACAAAATACTGGACGTATGCGACGGCATAATGGTTGCGCGCGGAGATTTGGGCGTGGAAGTTCCGTTTGAAGAGCTTCCCAGCATACAAAAAACAATAATAAATTCCTGCCGTATACGCGGCAAACGCAGTATTACGGCGACGGAAATGCTTGAATCCATGATAAAACAGCCCCGCCCCACCCGTGCGGAAATTTCAGACGTTGCAAACGCCGTTTACGACGGCTCCTCCGCAATAATGCTGTCGGGCGAAACCGCCGCGGGGGCTTATCCCGTGGAAGCCGTAAAAGCCATGGCAAAAATAGCCGAGCAGGCCGAAGCGAACACTTCGTATATCGCGCACATAGACGAAAGCGAATATCACATTAAAAATCTTGCCGAGGCGCTTTCCCACTCCGCCTGCACGCTTGCGCAGGACATAGGCGCGAAAGTCATAGTCGTATGCACGAGGACGGGCGGAACCGCAAGGACGGTTTCACGCTTCCGCCCCATGATAGATATTATAGGAATGACTACCGACGCACGCGCTTACAGAAAGCTTGGTTTAAGTTGGGGCGTAATTCCCGTAATGAGCGAAGAATTTTATTCCGTAGACGTGCTTTTCCACTACGCGAAAAGAGCCGCAATGGAAACGGGGTTGGTTAAAAAAGGTGACAAGATAGTTTTAACCGGCGGAACCCCCAACGGCAAAAGCGGAAACAGCAATCTTATAAACGTAGAAACCGTTTAGTTAATAAGCATCACGAAATACTGAATTTTCAATCAATCAACTTAATAACAGCACAAGAACCCCGCGCCAATTTTTGGCGCGGCGTTCTAAGAGAGAATATGAAAAAATTTAAGTGTATGCGTTTGTTTTGTAAGTATATAATACCGCTTGAATGTGTAGAGAATATGATAATTTAATGATTTTTGTATTTTTCGAATATTTTTTCCGCTATGCGTAAGCCGTCTGCGGCGGAGCTTGTTATTCCGCCCGAATAACCGCTTCCTTCACCGCACGGATAAAGACCGGAAAGAGAAACGCTTTCGCCGCTCTCCCCCCTTACAATCTGCAAGGGCGAAGAAAACCGCGTTTCCGCGCCGGTTAACACCGCGTCGGGCGCGGCGAAACCGCGCAGTTTTCTGTCCATATCGGGTATAGCCGCCTTTAACGCCTCTACCGCTTTAAACGGAAGAACTTCACATATAGGAACGAAAGCCGTTCCGCAAGCGTATGAGGGAATTACCTCTCCGAAGCCCGAAGAATTTCTGTCGGATGCAAAATCCTTGTAAAGCTGTATAGGCGCACGGTAACCGCCGCCCGCAGCCGCATAGGCGCGCCGCTCTATTTCGCGCTGAAAACGCATACCCGCAAAAATATCGTCCGCGCCGAAATCTTCTTTTTTAAGCTGAACCATTAATGCGGAATTGGAATTATCGCCGTCCCTGGAATAACAGCTCATGCCGTTGGTCACAACTCCGCCATGCTCGCTTGCCGCGGGAATAACCACTCCGCCCGGACACATGCAAAACGTAAAAACCGTCCTTTCGTGCGCGTGGGAAACAAGCTTATAATCCGCCGCGGGAAGCCGTGCGTAATTTTTTCCGTACTGCGCCTTGCTTATTTCGCGCGCAAGATGCTCTATCCTGACCCCGACGGCAAATTCCCGCGCCGTCATTTTCACGCCCGAAGCATACAGCATTTCGAAGCTGTCCCTTGCCGAATGCCCTAACGCCAGCACAGCGCAATCAACGGGAATTTCGGACTTTTCTCCCGTTAAAACGTTTTCCGTCAACACGCCTTTAAGCTTGCCGCCCGATTGCACCAAACCGCACAGCTTTGTACAAAAAAGATAACTTCCTCCGCAGTTTTCAACGTGCTTGCGGATATTTATCAGCACGTCGAAAAGCTTATCGCTGCCTATATGCGGTTTGTTTAAGTAAGTTATTTCACAAGGCGCGCCGAATCGCGCAAACAGCTCTAAAACGTCGCGGTTGAAGCCGCTGTGGGTCTGAGTATTCAGTTTTCCGTCCGAAAACGTTCCCGCTCCACCTTCGCCGAACTGCACGTTGGAATTTTCATTGAAAACGCGACAGTCGAAAAATTTACGCACCGTCTGCATTCTGCGCTCGGCACACTCGCCGCGCTCGATTATCAGAGGCGAAAAACCGTGTTCTATCAGTCTTAAGGCGCAAAACAGTCCGGCAGGTCCCGCCCCTATTACGGCAACCTTGCGCGGCGAGTTTATTTTTTCGGCAATCGGCGCAGTTTCGGTTTGCGCGCTTTTGGAAAACGCTATCGAATAAACCCAAAAAATATTTTCCTTATCTCTTGCGTCGAGCGACTTTTTGAGGATTTTGAAATATTTAATTTCTCCGCCGGCTTTCCTGTTCGCAATGCTAAGAAGTTTGCTTTCATCATCGAATATATTAAGTTTTACGTTATCGAGCCGAAATATCATAGTCTTTTTAAAATTGCGTCCGCAACGGTTATACCGCTTGTAAACGCCCACTGTAAATTGTAGCCGCCGCAATCTCCGTCCACATCCAAAATTTCGCCTGCCAAAAACATATTTTTTACGAGCTTACTTTCCAGCTCGTCGGTGACCTCGTCGGTATCGACGCCGCCTTTCGTGACCTGCGCATAATCGAAACCGAGCGTACCCATGACGGGCAGAGTAAAATTTTTAAGCGTTTTCGCAATTTTGCAGGGATCGGGACAACCCGCCCTTGCTATAATTGCTTTGCCCAACATATTATGCAGAGTGCCCGAAAGCAGCTTTTCCGTATCAAACCCCGCTTTAATATGCGCCGAAACGTTTTCCGCAATTTCCTTTTCGGTGAAATCGGGGAGAAATTCAATGTTAAGAAACGCGCCGTGCTTGTCCGCAATATACGAAGAAACGGTAAAAACCGCATTACCCGAAACGCCGTATTCGGTAAAAATAACGTCTCCCCTCGTTTTGCAAAGCGTCTCTCCGTTGCAGACTGCCGTAACGACGCAATCGGCGCGGATACCTTTTAACGATTTTATATGTACGGTTTCGGTTTTTAATTGAACAAGCGACGGATAAAGCGGCGTAAGCGTATGTCCGCAATCCGTTGCAAGCTTGTAAGACGAGCCGTCGGTTTTAAACTGCTTCTGCGCTTTACCGCCCGTACACAGGACGATAAATTTCGCCTCGTCCGTCACGCCGCCTGCGGGAACTTCAAAGCCCGACGCGGTTGTTTTTATTTTTTCGACCTTCCGCCCCGTTAACAATGTAAAGCGTGAAGTTTTCAATGAATTGAGCAAGTCGTCGACAAGCGCGGACGCCTGCTTCCCCGCGGGGTAAATTCTTCCCCTGTCGTCTACGGCAAAAAGGCAATTGAAAAGCCCGGCGCCCGCATAGGCGTCGGCGCAGGCAATTTTTTCTACGCGCCGCAGATTACCGCCGTGGTAATGCCCCACAGTCATATCGGTATTGGAAACATTGCCCTGTCCGTTGCCGCTTGCGGCTAACTTTTTACCGAACCTTTCGCCGGCGTCCAAAAGACACACGTTTATGTTTTTACCGCTTTTATCGAGACGTGCGGCGCATGCAAGTCCAGCCGCACCGCCGCCTATTATTATAACGTCGTATTTCATAGCTTTGACCTATGAAATATTTTATTACAAAAACACTCTGCTGTCAACATTTCAACGATTTAAGAATTTCGTTAAGCTTTTCAAGATGAAGCTTTTCGTCCGCAAGTATGCGCGAAATTATTTTTTTTATCTGCTCGTTTTTCAAGCGGCACAACATTTTGTTATAGAGAGCTATAGCATGCTTCTCACCCATTATGTCGTCCTCTATCATGTTCACCAAATTGCGCGAATACGAAACGTACTTCGCGGAATAGAAATTGAACGCCGTAGGCGGATTTTGGCTGTATATCGGCTGCGCGCCCAGCGCTATTATGGTTTTACCGAGCAATTCCAGATGAAGCATTTCCGCAATGGCTATACTTTCCAGATCGGCGGCGTACTGTTTATAACCCTGTTTATCGAAATTGAAATAATGGTAAAAATACTGTAAAACGGCGTTAAGCTCTCCCGTAGAGGTGGCATAAGCCGGAGATATTACCGCCAGACTGTACGCGTCGTGACACAATCCTTCCGTAGTGGGAAATTCTTCTTGCAAAGTCAATGGTTTTGCCATATATCCAAGCGCTCCTTTACGCTATATCATAATACGTAACGCCCGATAATTTGGCTACAATAAACGGCAAAAAAATAAAGCGGTTTTAAGCCGCTTTATTTTTGATTTAAGATATTTTTGAGGAATTGTCCCGTATAGCTTTTAGCGCAAGCCGCTATTTCTTCCGGCGCGCCTACCGCTATCACCGTGCCGCCCTTGTCGCCGCCCTCGGGACCGAGGTCGACAATCCAGTCGGCGGTTTTAATTACGTCGAGGTTATGCTCTATGACGAGGACGGTATTTCCCCCGCTGCGCAACCGTGAAATAATTTTTACCAGTTTATCCACGTCGTAGCTGTGCAGACCCGTCGTCGGCTCGTCGAGGATATAAAAAGTTCTGCCCGTGCCGCGTTTGGAAAGTTCGGTAGCAAGCTTGACGCGCTGCGCTTCGCCGCCCGAAAGAGTGGTCGCGCTCTGCCCCAGCTTTATATAACCCAATCCCACGTCGCAAAGCGTGGAAAGCTTGTTGTAAATACTAGATACGGGCTTAAAAAATTCAGCCGCTTCTTCAACGGTCATTTCAAGCACGTCGGATATGCTTTTACCCTTATACTTTACGTCCAACGTTTCGCGGTTGTAACGTTTACCTGCGCACACCTCGCACGGCACGTAAATATCTGGCAGGAAATGCATTTCTATTTTTATTATTCCGTCGCCCTGACAATGCTCGCACCTGCCGCCCGAAACGTTGAACGAAAATCTGCCACTCTTGTAGCCCTTTTCCTTTGCGTCGGGCGTCGCCGCAAACAGATCTCTTATCATCGTAAACACGCCAGTATATGTGGCGGGGTTGCTTCTGGGAGTTCTGCCTATGGGCTGTTGGTCTATAGCGATTACTTTATCGAAATATTCCAGCCCTTCGAATTTTTCCGCATTGCCCGAAAGCTGGCGCGCTCCGTTGAGATTGTTAGCAAGATACGGATAAATTATTTCGTTTACAAGGCTGGATTTACCGCTTCCGGAAACGCCCGTTACGGCGGTGATAAGACCGACGGGAATTTCAACGTTCACGTTTTTGAGATTGTTCTGTCTGCAACCGTAAACCTTTAAATATCGTCCGTCGGGCTTTACCCGCATTTCGGGTATTTCTATCTTTCTTCTTCCCGAAAGATAGTCGCCGGTTATCGAACGCGGCTCCCTCTCTATATCTTCCACACTGCCGCACGCAACCACTTCGCCGCCGTGAACGCCCGCCTTCGGACCTATATCCACAATATAGTCCGCCGCGCGCATAGTATCCTCGTCATGCTCGACGACTATAAGCGTATTACCCAAATCTCTCAGTCCGAGAAGCGAATTGAGAAGCTTTTGGTTGTCGCGTTGGTGAAGTCCTATACTCGGCTCGTCAAGTATATACAAAACGCCCGTTAGCGCGCTGCCAATCTGCGTTGCAAGACGTATGCGCTGACTTTCGCCGCCCGAAAGGGTCGCCGCACTGCGCGAAAGGGTAAGGTATCCCAGTCCTACGTTTTTAAGAAAGCTGAGGCGGCTGTTAATTTCCTTTATTATACTGTCGGCAATAAGATGCTCCGTCTTGCCGAAGAATCCGAAATCCGCAAAATCCGTCAAATCGTCCACCGACATATCGCAGACTTCCATAATGTTTTTCCCGCCGACGGTTACGGCAAGCGCTTCCTTTTTAAGCCTTTTGCCGCGGCAAACGGGACAGTCCGCAGTGCGCATATAGCGCTCTATATCCCATTTGACGCCTTCGGAAGTAGTTTGGTTATATCTCCTTTGCAGGTTTGTGACGAAACCTTCCCACGCGGTTTTATAACTGCCCGAAAAGCGGAATGCGTTGTATTCCAGATCGATTTTTTCCCCGCCGTTGCCGAACATCAGCATATTGTAAATATTTTCGGGCAAATCCTTAACGGGCACGTCCAGAGAAAAACCGTAGACCTTTGACAGCGCGTTAAGATACATCTGCGTCATGGATGAGGAGTCGAGGTTCCAACCGCTTATTTTTATTGCGCCGTCGCGCAGTGATTTGCTTTTGTCGGGACAGATAAGATCGGGGTCGACAATCTGTTTGAAACCGAGACCCGAGCATTCCGGACATGCGCCCCAGGGAGTGTTGAAAGAAAACAAACGCGGCTCTATTTCCTCAATGGATATTCCGCAGTCGGGACAGGCGTAATTCGCCGAATACAGTTCTTCCTTTCCGTCGTTTTCTATAACCACAAGACCGTCGGCAAGCTTCAAAGCGTTTTCCAGACTGTCGCTGAGTCTTTTCAGAATACCGTCCTTTATGACTATTCTGTCTACTATAACGGAAACATTATGGCGGATATTTTTTTCAAGCCTAATCTCCTCCTGCAAGTCGTAGACTATGCCGTCCACCTTCACCCTTGCATAGCCGCTCTTTTTATACCCGGCAAGCTCTTTGACGAATTCGCCCTTCTTACCGCGAACGACGGGGGCTTCAACCATAATTTTACTGCCCGACGGCATAAGCATTACCCTGTCGGCTATCTCGTCTACGGACTGCCGCCTTATTTCCCTGCCGCATTGCGGACAGTGAGGTATGCCTACGCGTGCGAATAAAAGACGGAAATAGTCGTAAATTTCCGTAACCGTTCCGACCGTTGAACGCGGGTTGTGCGACGTGGTTTTCTGGTCTATGGATATTGCCGGCGAAAGCCCGTCGATAAGCTCTACGTCAGGTTTTTCCATTTGTCCGAGAAACTGCCGCGCGTACGACGAAAGACTTTCTATATATCTGCGTTGACCTTCTGCGAAAATAGTATCGAAGGCGAGCGTGGATTTACCGCTGCCCGAAAGTCCCGTAAATACGGTAAGAGTATTTCTCGGGATATGAACGTCTATATTTTTTAAGTTGTTTTCTTTTGCGCCCTTGACGTAAATTTCTTCTTTCATTGCCTTTTACTTTTTAACATTTTTTTCTTTAATTCTGAAATGGTGTCGCGTATTTCTATCGCCTTTTCAAAATCCAACTGCGCCGAAGCGACTTTCATAAGCGCTTTCAGTTTTTCTATTTCTTGCGGAATATCCGTAAGCTTTATTTCGTCCGCAGACGTCTTTTTACTGGAAATGCCTATTGTGTTTTTTACTTCTTTTATTATCGTTTTGGGTATTATGCCGTGTTCTCTGTTATAATCCGACTGAATTTTCCGTCTTCGGTCGGTTTCGTCTATGGCGCGGCGCATACTTCCCGTAATTTCGTCCGCATACATAATTACCCTGCCTTCACTGTTCCTTGCCGCCCTGCCTATCGTCTGCACCAACGAGGTTTCACTGCGCAAAAAGCCCTCCTTATCCGCGTCGAGTATGGCAACCAGTTTTACCTCGGGCAAGTCCAGCCCCTCGCGGAGTAGGTTTATTCCGCACAAAACGTCAAATTCGCCCGAGCGCAAACCGTTAATGATGTCTATCCTTTCCAGCGCGTCTATATCGCTGTGCATATAGCGGACTTTGATATTATGTTCTTTAAGATAGTCCGTAAGGCTTTCCGCCATGCGCTTGGTCAAAGTTGTAACAAGCACCCTGCCGCCCTGCGCCGTAACGGTGTTAATTTCGCCCAGTAAATCGTCTATCTGTCCCTTCGTCGGTCTTATCGTAACCTCGGGGTCTACCAAGCCTGTCGGTCGGATAATCTGCTCCACGACGTTGCCCGCCTGCTCCAATTCATATGGCGCGGGAGTCGCGGAAACGCAGATAAGCTGCGGAACGCGGGCGTCGAATTCTTCAAACGTGAGCGGTCTGTTGTCGTAAGCCGATTTAAGACGGAAACCGTATCCGACGAGATTGTCCTTCCTTGACCTGTCGCCGTGATACATCGCGCGTATCTGCGGAATCGTCATATGGCTTTCGTCTATGAACACCAAAAACTTACCCTGTGGAAAATAATCGAGCAAAGTAAAAGACGGTTCCCCGGGACTTCTGCCGTCGAAATAGCGGCTGTAATTTTCAATGCCGCTGCAATAGCCTATTTCGCGCATCATTTCCAAGTCGTAAGTAGTGCGTTGTTCAAGCCGCTGGGCTTCGAGTATTTTCCCCCCGTCGCGGAACGCGGTAACCTCGTCGTGCATGTCCCGCTCTATCATGGCAAGCGCGCCGCGCATTTTGTCCGAACCCACCGCATACTGGCTTGCGGGGAATATGAGAACGTGTTTAAGTTCTGCAACCACGTTACCCGTCAAGGCGTCCTCCTCGCAAATTCTTTCGATTTCGTCGCCGAAAAACTCTACCCTTACCGCCACTTCGGAATTGCTTGCGGGGAAAATTTCAACCGTGTCTCCGCGGACGCGGAAGGAAGAACGCCTGAAATCCATGTCGCGCCGCGCGTACTGTACTTCGACAAGCTTCCTTATAAGTTCGTCGCGGTCAAGCTGCATTCCGGGGCGCAGTGAAATTGCAAGCTTGAAATACTCCTCGGGCGCGCCGAGTCCGTATATACAGCTTACCGAAGCCACGACAATGACGTCCTCGCGCTCCCCGAGCGAGCTTGTCGCCGAGTTGCGAAGCTTGTCTATTTCGTCGTTTAATCTCATATCCTTTTCGATATATGTGTCCGTGGAAGGAATATAGCTTTCGGGCTGGTAATAGTCGTAATAACTGACAAAATACTCTACCCTGTTATTCGGAAAAAATTCCTTGAATTCGTTGCAAAGCTGCGCCGCAAGCGTCTTGTTATGCGCAATTACAAGGGCGGGTCTGTTCACGTTGTTAATAACGTTAGCCATAGTAAACGTTTTGCCGCTGCCCGTAACCCCGACAAGCACCTGCGTACGTATGCCGTCCAAAACGCCGTCTGTCAGACTTTTTATTGCCTCGGGCTGGTCGCCCGTCGGATTGAATTTTGAATGCAGTTCGAATTTCATTTCCTTAAAATTATAACCCATTACCGCGGTAAATACAACCGTATGAGTAGTTATCGTAAAAATAAACGTTTGTTTTATTATACGGAAAGCATTTGATTTTGTCAAATGAAAAAAGCCCGTCGCACGGGCTTTTCGATATTTTACTTTTCTTCGGGCAGTATCTCGCAGGGGACGGACGGAAAATCCACCCAAAAGGTCGACCCTTTGCCCAATTCCGATTCGACGCCGAAATCAAACGCGTGATTTTCCAGAATCTTCTTTACTATATTAAGCCCCAGCCCCGTTCCCTTTACGGGTCGTAAATGCGTCTCCTTTACCCTGTAATACCTGTTCCAGATTTCGGGAATGTCTTCCTTGGCTATTCCGTTGCCCGTATCTCTTAAAGAGAATCTTATTCTGTCACCCGCAAGATTGCTTTTCAGACTTATAAAGACTGTTTTATCCGCGCCCGTGTAGTTAACGGAGTTACCCAAAAGATTATAAAAGACCTGACCTATTTTCTCCTCGTCGGCGCGCGTGTAAAGATTTTGGTCGATGTAGACCATAAATTTGTAATCCTGAGTTTCCTGCAAATAGTCGAACTTGTTTATTATACCGTAAAGAAACTCTGTCAGATTAAACACCTTGAAGTTAATCTCGCTCAAACGGGAATTGACCTTGGAGACGCTTAAAACGTCGTTTACTAGCCCCGTCAGCCTGTCGGATTCGTCTATTATTACCTGCAAATGCTTATTGCGTTTTTCGGGGTCGTCGCCCGAAATTTCCTGTATCATGGACGCGTAAGCTTTTATCATGGTAAGGGGCGTTTTCAAATCGTGCGAAACGTTTGCCAAAAGCTCGCGCTGGAATTCTCCGCTTTTTTTCACTTCGTCGCGGACGGAATTCAAGGTGTCGGAAAGATCCGCCAGCTCCTGATACTCGGCATTGGCGAAGTTCACGTCGAAGTCGCCTTTGGAAAAGCGTACCGCCGTCGTGGAAATGTGTTTAAGACCGTTCGACAGTTTTTGAGAAATAAAATAAGCTATAAGCGCCGCGACCAGCAACACCAAAATTCCCACTATAATAAAATAGTAAATAAGACTGCGCGTGGTTCCGTTGATAATTTTAAGCGAATACGCCGCCGTAATGTAGCTTCCGCCGTTGTAAGCGCTTGAAGCCGCAAAATTGAGCGAGCCGTTTTCCGTAAAAACAACCGACCCGCCCGCCTCCACATTTGCAAGCCTGCGTTTCAAACTTTCGGTATCGTAAACGGCGGTGCCGTCCGCGCCGTCGTCAAACGGCAGTATCATTTTGCCGTCGGGCGATAAAACGGCTATGTTTATTCCCTCCTGACGGTATTCGCGGATATATTCCGTAATTTCGTCTTCGCCGTTTTCGGCGGTGTCCAAAAACACGGCTACGTGTCTGCCCGCGCCGACAAGTCTTGTACGCGCGTTTTCCAACGCCGTGCTTCCGACAATAAAGTAACACGAAATTTCAACTATTAAAATAAGCAGCAATGCGAGCAAAAGCATGTATTTAAGCATTACGCCGTTTATGCTTCTCGGAGTCCTCACATTGCCGCCGCGGGTTAAATTATACTTCAAATTTGTATCCGAGTCCCCTTAAAGTGACGATAAATTTTCTGTACTGTTTTAGATTGGAGCGCAACATTTTAATATGCGTGTCTACCGTCCTGTCGTCGCCGTAGAAATCGAAGCCCCAAACGTCGGTAAGCAGTTTTTCACGCGTAAGCGCAACGCCCTTGTTTTTTACGAAATAGAATAAAATTTCATACTCTTTGGGGGTAAGCTCCGCCTTTTCGCCGTCCACAAAGACGTTGCGTCCGACCATATCGACAGTGAGCCCCTCGAACGAAATTATGTCTTTGTTGTTTTCCTCTCCGTTACGGCGTTTCAAAACCGCATGGATACGCGCCATAACCTCTTTGGGTGAAAACGGCTTCGTAACATAGTCGTCCGCGCCGATTTCAAAACCGAAAAGTTTGTCGTACTCCTCGCCCCTTGCGGAAAGCATTATGACGGGGATATTTTTGATTTTTTTAATCTCTTTCACGGCGGAAAATCCGTCGAGACGCGGCATCATAATATCCATTAAAATTATATCGAAGTCGTTCTCTCTGCACATTTTTACGGCTTCCATCCCGTCGGCAGCCTCGTAAGCCGTTCCCCCTTCAAACTGAACGTACTCTTTAAGCACACTCCTTATCATAGCTTCATCGTCAACAATCAGTACTTTCATCGTCCGTACCTCCCATTTAATAGTAACCCGCGCGGATTAAATTCAATTAATATGTTAATGAAATATAGGTGAAATTTACAAAGTTTTTATGAAAAACAGTTCCATCGCCTGTTTAAACGGCGAATTGTCCAAAATAAGACAGCCGCATTCGGAATAACCAACTTTGCGGTAAAAATGTTGCGCACCCTCGTCGGATTGCGTGGAAAGCAAAACCGCCCTGTGTCCTGCGCTTTTCATTTCGCTTTCGAAAAGCTTCAACGCCTTAGTACCCACGCCCTTATTGCGAAACCCGGGAATTATCTTCATAAGACTCAAATAGGGCATGCCGTCCCAAAAATCCTTATATTCTATAACCCCGACCTCTTCCCCGTCCGAAAAAACGCCGTATCCGTTTAACGTCTTATTCAATGAAACCATAAGTATATTTTACCACAAAAAAATTTTTTAGTCAATTTATAAAATCCGTTGACAGAAAGCGCCGCGTCGTATATAATAGCCATATAAACATTTGTTTAAATTGCTTGGGAGCCGTATATGACGTTTGAAGAAAAACTTGAAATATTGACTGAAAGCGCAAAGTACGACGTGTCCTGCTCCTCGTCGGGTTCAAGGCGGAAAAATATGAGCGGCGGCATCGGCAACGCCGCGCCGACAGGCATATGCCACTCCTTTACGCCCGACGGCAGATGTATCTCCCTTTTAAAAATTTTAATGAGTAACGAGTGCGTTTACAACTGCGAATACTGCCCCAGCAGAAACAGCGCCGACAGTAGGCGCGCGCGGCTTACTCCCGACGAAATTTGCAGCCTTGTAATAGGCTTTTACAAACGAAATTATATCGAGGGGCTGTTCCTCTCCTCTGCGGTTTTCGGCACGCCGGATAAAACAATGGAGCTGTTGTACGAAACCGTTTTCAAATTAAGAAAAGTTTACCGTTTTAACGGATACATTCATTTGAAAGGCATACCCAATGCAGACCCGCAAACCGTTATGAAGGCCGCGGCGCTCGTCGACAGAATGAGCTACAATTTGGAACTGCCCAGCGAAAAATCTTTAAAACTGCTTGCGCCGCAAAAAACAAGGCAGAGCCTGCTTCTTCCCATGCTGAATCTTAAAAGCGCGCTTGACGACGAAAAGCAAAACGGCAACCGACGCAAGATTATACCCGCCGGACAAACCACGCAATTGATTATAGGCGCTTCGCCGGAAAACGACGGACAGATATTAAAACTTACCGAGTCGCTTTACAGAAAAATAAATTTGCGGCGCGTCTATTACTCCTCCTACATTCCCGTAGTGCAAAGCGACAAGCTGCCGACAGTCGGCGCGGGGCTGTTACGCGAACACAGACTTTATCAGGCTGACTGGCTGATACGCTTTTACGGCTTCGACGCCGGTGAAATTTGCGGCGAAGGCGAAAACCTTTCAAAAGAATACGACCCGAAATGCGCCTGGGCGCTGAGAAACATGCACCTTTTCCCCGTTGAAATTAACAAAGCTCCGTTGGAAGCGCTTCTGCGAGTCCCCGGCATCGGCGCAAAAAGCGCGTATAAAATTATAGAAGCGCGGAGATACGCGGCGCTGGACTTCGACTGTCTTGTGCGGATGCGGGTCGTCCTGAAAAGAGCCAGACACTTTATAACCTGCAAAGGGAAATTTTACGGCTCCGACAGTACGGCGCAGATTAAGAATTCTTTGCTGATTGCCGGACGAAGCGAAGCCGACGAGCAGCTTTGCATGTTTTCAGAGCCTGCCGCCGCAATGTCCGCCGTCACGGGTGAATTATGAAAATTTTTATTACCGACGGGCTGCCCGACACGTTTTTCACCGCGGTTTTCGCCGCATACGGTGAAAAGGACTGCACCGTTTCGTCGGACACGCAGCTGCAACTCCCTCTCGACGGAGAAATAATAAACGTAGTATACGATAAAGAAAAAAGCCGACGCGTTTTGCAGACTATTAACAAATACGACGGCGAAGCGGAAAGCGATATTACACTTGTTCTGCACAGCGGAGACAGCCGCAAAGAGCAGATTTGTCTGGAATATATACGTATACTCGTAAACAATAAGGCGCCTGTAAAAAACATGTTAAACAATGCCGTTATTCTGTCTTTTAACGACCTGATTTACAAAATGACCGGCGAAATACACAGACTTAAAGGTCTTTTACGGTTCACGGAAAGCGCGGAAAAAATTTTATACGCCCCTTACAGCCCCGATAACGATATTACGGAATACCTGATGCGACATTTTGCGGCAAGATTAAAAAGCGAAAAATTCGTCATACACGATATTAAACGCGGAACGGCAGGCGTCTACGACGGCGAGCATTGGATTTTAGGCAAGGCCAACGCCGCGCAAATTTCAATTTCGGAAAGTCAGGGCTTTTACGAAAAACTTTGGAAAACATATTACGAAAGCACGAACGTTAAAGAGCGCCCGCACGACAAGCAAATGAAAAGGTCTATGCCCGTTCGATATTGGAAGTTTCTGCCCGAAAAGAAATAAAGGCCCCTGCTTTACGCAAGGTCCTTTACTCCTCCCATTCGACCAGTTCGTCCAAGCTGATTTCGAAAATTTCGGCAAGCTTGCAAAGCATGTAAATATCGGGCGTGCTGTACCCGTTTTCATAATTGGAAATAAGACTTTTTTGTCCGTTAAGCTTTTCAGCTAATTGCGACTGAGTCATTTTCATCTGTTTTCTATAAAATTTAATATTTTCCGCAATTTTTACTTTCATTTACTTTACAAATGTACAAGTTACTTGTATAATATAATCAATAGTTCAAGTATCTTGTACTTTTATAGTATGAGCGGAGGGTAAATTTTATGAAAAAACTATTAAGTATTATTTGCACGGCGTTATCTTTGGCAGTTATTTTTGCGTTTGCAGGCTGTTCTGATAATGCAAAATCCGATTTCGTCGGCGAATGGGAATGTTACTCTATAACTGAATTCAACAGAGAAGACAGCTTAACTTACGACGTTCCTGCCGAAGTATGCATTCTTACCGTAAACAAAAACGGAACGTTTAAAGCCGCGGGCACTTATGAAAACGAATATTATGATATTGTGTCCGGCAATTGGACGCAGGACGGCGAAACCGTAAAGGTAAGCAACGTAATTTTCGGTGAAGGAATAGCAGATAACGACGGAGGCAGTCTGTTGACGTTTATTTTTACGGACAGCGACCATGTAACTTTAAAAATCAACGTTGAAATAAATGAAGACGAAGATTCTGGGATTGGTTCTTCATATCACCTTAAAAAAAGATAATTTGAAGGCAAATAAAAATACACGTTTACACAAACAGGCGGCGGACGTTAACGTC
>CAJTRW010000005.1:0-58195 GCA_910578765.1 uncultured Christensenella sp. | reverse complement strand
CCCGCCTTTAGGCTTGTATTTTATAATTTCCCCCACAGTCGCGACAAGTCCGCAAGCAAACGCGCCGACGACGATAATTATCCACAGCGGGTGCCACAAATTCAAAAAGGCGCCGAGCAGAAGATAAGTTATCGTGCAGACCAACATCAAAATTCCGCAAATTGCTCCGGTATAAGGATTTTCGCCCCGCGCAAGCTTTGTTTCCCGTTTTTTTGCATTAAACACGTCGAATAAGATGCCGATAACGCCGCAGAAAAGCGCACTGACGGGAATTATTACCCAATACGGCGTCCACAGTCCGCCGAGAATCCCCAAAAGAAAGTAAACGGTAACTCCGCAAAAAATCACTGCCGCGCAGACCGCGCCGCAAATCTTTTCGTGAAGCGTTTCGCTGTCGCCCTTACCGCGCGTAAAAATACGGCCTTTTATACTTTGTTGTTCAACGCCCGCGTCTGCATTTTCACTGCGCTTTCCGTCCAGCAGCTCGTCCACCGAAACACCGAATATGCGTGAAATTGGCAAAAGCAAAGCGGTTTCGGGCATGGCTTCGCCCGTTTCCCACTTGGATACGGCTTTATTCGTCACACCCAGCGCCTGCGCAAGCTCTGCCTGAGTCATGCCATTCTCCTTACGCAACTTAAATAGAAATTCGCCGAAATCGTTCATAACCCCTCCCATTACGTAAAAATTTTAACATTTGCAATGTAAATTTACAATAGAATGAAGTCGAATTTAAGTAGAACTTTTTTGCATAATACAAATTAAAGCCCGTCGGGATAAGCGACGGGCTTTGATTCATTTAAGTTTTTTTGAAATTTTGTCAAAAAAATCGGAAAGATAATTGTTTTGAAAATTTTCGATATTACCCGTGTCCGCCGCCTTGGTAAGTTCGGAATCTATGGGGATTTTCGCAACATTGGGTATGCCGTACTCCAAAGCGAGCGCGTCGACCCCGCTTTCACCGAATACGGAAATTTTTCTGCCGCAGTCGGGACATTTTATATAACTCATGTTCTCCACTATGCCGAGGACGGGAATATTCATCATATTAGCCATGTTTACGGCTTTCTGCACTATCATGCCGACCAAATCCTGCGGAGAAGTGACTATGACTATGCCGTCGAGCGGTATGCTTTGGAAGACTGTCAAGGGCACGTCGCCGGTGCCGGGCGGCATATCAATGAACATATAGTCCACACCCGTCCAAATTACGTCCGTCCAGAACTGCATAACGGTACCCGAAATAAGCGAACCGCGCCAAACTACTGGTTCCGCTTCGTTTTCCAACAAAACGTTCATGGACATAACCTGAATTCCGCCGTCGGAAACCACGGGAAGAATTCCGTTTTCGCTGCCCTGCGCCCTTTCGGTTACGCCGAACATGCGCGGTATGGAAGGACCGGTTATATCGGCGTCCATTATAGCCGTGACCTTGCCCTTATTCTGCGCCGCCGCAGCCATAAGCGCGCAGGTCATGGATTTGCCTACGCCGCCCTTTCCGCTGACAACGGCTATTATTTTTTTTATATCGCTTAGCTCGTGCGGTTTTTTCAATAAGCTTTTACTGTCGCGCGAGGAACAGTTTTCACTGCAACTTGAACAGTCGTGAGAACACCCTGCCATAATAATTCTCCTTAAAATATTCTACTATATTCTAAAATATAGACTAAAAATTGTCAACTTAATACCTTGGTTTTTGCTTGCCAAACAAAAACTTTTCTGTTAAAATAATTCTACTGTGCTAAGTGGGGAGTTAGCGGTGCCCTGTACCTGCAATCCGCTATAGCAGGACCGAATGTCTTTCCCGACGGTGCAAGTGGAAGGCTGCGCTTTATAAGGGGTGTTGATAGCAAGGTCTTATGCAACCGAGCGCTGCGAACCGTGTCAGGATAGGGATATAGCAGCACTAAACAGCTTACTCGGTGTGCCATAAGGTAGCTTTGGAGGAGCCGCCTGTAATGCTTACGCTTCGGCTTGTTCCGGCAAAAAAGACTGCACAGCTTTTTATGTTAACTTACAGCCCGCGCAAAATGCGCGGGCTGTATAATTTTATTTATTGAACATAATACGTTCGCTTTTGAACATAAAGCTTAAAAGCACTACCAAAGCGGCGGCTACGGCGATATTTGAAATTATAGCAAGAGCTACGCCGAGCGGCGACGCCGTGAACGACATAATAGCCGACATGGCAAGCCCGCTGCCCAAAAGCGGAATTGCATACAACGCGACAGAACCGCCCGACAGAAACATAGAGCCGACGCCCATTAAAATTATCAACATCATTAAAGGGGTAATCATCGTACCCGCTTCCTTTACGCTTTTCGACAGCGTTGATATTACGGCAAAAACCGAAATTATAACTAAAACGACGGAAATAATTAAACCGAAAATCATGAAGTAATCTCCTACGCCGTAGAACGCCGCGGCTGAACTTCCCACCATGCCGCCGAGAAGCTTAGGAAGCGACAGTATCACGCCGACAAAGCTGGATATTCCGCTTAGCAGGGCAAAGCACGTCAGACTTAAAATCTTACCCAAAGCTATCTGCCAGCGCTTGACTGGCGTTATAAGCATTGTAGCCATTGTTCCGCGCTCCTTTTCTCCGGCAATGGACTCCGGCGCGACGGCTATACAGCCAGACGAAAGTAAAGCGAACATCAAAAGCGGCATTATCGACGACAAAATTTTGCCAGCCGCGTCACGTTCCTCCACCAAATCGAAGTTACCGCCCGAATTTATGCTGAAAGAGGGATCTTTAAACGCTTCGAGTATCGCCGTCACCGCCATGTAGCCGCCGACAGATTTTTCCGCGGAAGAATTATAATAAACCTCTACATTTGGAACGGTACTTAAATTCCCCTCCAAAACGGCATCGAAATTTTCCGGAAACACGACGACTATATCAAGCTTACCGTCGGCTACGGATTTTTTCGCTTCGTCTAAGGAAGCAAACTCCTTTATTTCAGATACGGTGTAAAAAGCGGTTAAAAACTGCTCGTTTGCGGGCGAGTTTACGACGTAAGCGGAATATTTGTAATTTGCGTCCGTTTTACCGGAATCGGAAAATACCGCCCCCATGACCGAATAGACCAGGTAAATCAAAAGCCCGGGCAAAAGCACGGTTATAACCATTCTCTTGTCCTTGAAGAAACGTGCAAATTCTTTTTTTATTATTGTAAAAACGTTTTTCATATGCTTCCCCTTGCCGTTTTTTCATACAGTGCGAAAAACGCGTCCTCTATGTTTTGCTCGCGCGTTAGATTTTCAAGCGTATCAAGCGCGACAAGCTTTCCGTCAATTATTATACCCACGCGGTCGCAAAGCTTTTCTACAAGGCTGAAAATATGCGTGGACAGAATTATCGTCTTGCCCTGAGATTTAAGCTCTTGCAGAAAGTCAGTCACAACCTTTGCAGTCAAAACGTCAAGCCCGTTGGTCGGCTCGTCGAAAATTATGAAATCGGGGTCGTGTACAATGGAAATGACCAGCGAAACCTTCTGCTTCATGCCCGTCGAAAGATTTGCAAGCTTAACGTGCGCAAACCTGTCTATGCCGAACTTCGAAAAGAAAATACGCTTTCTGTTTTCACTTACCGTCCTGTCCACGCCGTACAGCTCGCTGAAAAAGCCGAAAAGATAGTCCGGCGTGAAAAAATCTTCAAGTTTTAATTCGCTTGTCAAAAAACCTATTTTTCCGCGGACTGCTTGCCCGTCGGAAATTATACTTTTGCCGTCGATAAACGCGTCCCCGCTGTCGGGCTTGATAAGCGTCGCCAGCATGCGCAAAGTCGTAGTTTTGCCTGCGCCGTTCGGACCGAGCAACCCGAATATTTCGCCGCGGTAAGCGGAAAAAGACAAACCGTTTACCGCCACTTTAACGGTTAAATCGGTCTGTTCCGATTTTTGCTGTCTGCGGGAAAGCTTAAAGGATTTTGTCAGGTTTTCTACCTTTAAAATTTCTTCCATAACTGCCTCTGTTATCTTGTTGTACATTTTTGTTTTACGGCAATAATTATAATGAACAAAATGTTCCGTGTCAAGTTTTATAGGAACAAAATGTTCTAAAATTTGATTATGAATAAATTTAGCGAAAGACTGAAAGATCTGCGCGCCGAAAACGGACTTACGCGCGCACAGCTTGCAGAAAAACTGAACGTTTCTCCACGGCTTGTTGCGTATTGGGAAAACGGTCAACGCGAATGCAGCTTCGATATGCTTATTGCGATAGCGGACTTGTTTGCAAGCAGCGCCGACTATCTTTTGGGACGTACCGAATTTTGACTGTTAAAAAGGGACGGTTTTATACCGTCCCTTTTATTTTAATTGAAATAACAGAAATGAAGAACTACGCAAACTACCGCAAGTAAAACAAGGTATAAGCTGAACCACTTGTAATTTGCCTTCTGAATGACTTTAAGCATTACTTTTATAGCAAAAAGCCCCGCTATTACCGATATTATGAACCCAAGCGCAATCGCCCAACCGTAAGTTGCTCCGTTAGCGGCAAATTCCTGTTGGATTTCGCCCTTGTATAACCCTTTTGCCAGCGATACGACAAAGCTGCCGAGTATTACGGGAATACTCATTAAAAACGAAAATTTGGCTACTTCCTCGCTTTTTGCGCCCGCAAGCGTGCCCGCGCAGATTGTAGAGCCGCTTCTCGATATTCCGGGGATTACCGCAACAGCCTGGGCAAACGCCATAGGCAAGACAGTTTTCCAACACAGCGGCAATTCGTTTTTGCGGCGCTTTACCACCATTTCCGTAACGAAAAGCACTATCGCCGTTACCAAAAAGAAAACCGCTATTATTATTCCGAAATACTTACCGTTTATCGCTTTTTCAATGGGCCCGTCGGCAAAAAGCCCTACAACGGCTGCGGGAATTGTCGCAACGACCAAAAATCCGAGAGTTTTAAACGGTTTTTTAAATAAGTCGAGTATGTCTTTCCAAAAGACCACACACACCGCCACCAAAGTGCCGAGATGCAGTATTATGGAAAAAAACAACTTGATGTCCTGCATCCCGAAACAACGCTCGAAAAACGCTATATGTCCCGATGACGAAACAGGTAAAAACTCGGTAAGTCCCTGCACTAAGCCGAGGACTATCGCCTGCCAAATTTGCATTATTTACCCAAATCAAGTAAATCCTGATACCGTTTCTGGTATTTGGTTACCGTCGAATCCTTATAATACTCGTTAATAATCTTCTCTCTCCTGTTTGTGGAAACGTCTGCAAGCGCGTTGCTTTTACACCACTCGTAGAAAAGATTTTCGAAAGTGCCTTCAGTCTCTATATTATTCGCCCAGTCGGGTGTGTATGTGTCGCCGCCGTCGAAAGTATAAGTTACGTAAATAAGATGCCAGCCGTAGTCGCCCGCGCACACGGCAAAATTACCCGCGCCCTTCTGAATAGCATATTTAGCGGCGTATTCGAACTCTTTTATATAGCTTGTATCGTAAGCCGATACGGAATAACCCGCATATTGAGAAAGCACGCTTGTATCCGTCGTATAAGCAAACTGCAGTTCGTTTACGGCGCTCATGGCTTTGTACTGGTCGGTTGAGGAATTGAGAAGATCGCCCCTATTAAAATCCAAACCCGTAACGTTACCGGTTGCGTACAAGAACAGCGAGTAATCCACTTCGTCCTTGTCGTCGACTTTTTTCATGAAGTCGGTTTTATCGTAATAACCGGAAGTCTTGTTTATACTGACCCTGCTGCCGGTACTGTTGCCGCCGAGCACGTAATTAATATATGCCGAAAACTCGTCCAGCATGCCGTCTATCGTAAGTTTGTTGCCGAGAAGGGCATAACTGCCGTCCTCGTTTTCGTAAACTTTGCCGTTATAAGAATATCTGCCGTCGTACGCCTGCAATTTTTTGTAACGCTCGCCCTCGGCGCTCTTTGTAAGATTGTCTTCGAAGAACAGATACTCGCGGCCGCTTTCGCTTCCGAAATAGCCCGCGGTTCCGCCGCCGTAAATTTTATCTTTTTCGGCTTTAAAGCTGTAATCCGTCGAGCCGTTGAACCATGCTCCGCGCTGGTCCTCGGTCTCGATCTCTTTTAAAAGCTTGTTTCTTTCGACATAATAATGGTTATCGTCGTCGTCCGCTTCGAGAATGCTTTTCAATTCCGTAAGCGTTGCGTTCTGTTTAGCGTTGAAAGGAAGCAGAATATTATAGACGAATCCGAATTTACCGTAGTTTGTCCCGTCGAATTTGTCGCTGTCGGAGGTGTCCGGACTGTAAAGAAGGAACGAGGACGAGGACATATTGCCCATAGCCGTTTCAAACGTCGACGCAGTGGAATAATTTTCTTTCTGTGCGTTGAGCTTTTCAAGATACTCGTTATTTATATACTCGTAATTACCGCTCTTTAACTCCTCTTCCTTGCTTTCCGTATATTTGTCGTAATACTCGTTTACAATACCGCTTTCCAACTGGGTCTTGTATTCGGTTTTGAAATATTCCAGAGAGATAAAATCCGTAAGGTCCTCTTTCGAGCTGTCGACAAGATAATTGTCTTCGAGATCGTTCAAATATTTTGTATACGCTTTTACGCGGGTAGCCCTGCGCGTGTTTTCGACTGCGTCGTCCTTATAAACACCGCTGCCGGAAAGCAAATACCCCGCGTAGCCCGTGTAAATGAAATAGTCCAAGCCGCCGTCGGTTGTCTTGGGATAATAGTCGTCCTGCTCGGTATTGAGGTTTGTGGGCGTTGTACGGGTATCCGTACCGACGTACTCGTCGTCCTCCTCATCTATAACCGTTTTTTCGTAATTGTCAATCGCGCTGTTTACGGCAGAATACAACTTGTATTTCACGGAAAGAACCGCGTCGCTGTCCGCGCCGCCCAAAAGATATTCGTATTTTTCTATGTCGCTTTTCAAAGAATTATATTCCGCAAGCGCGGCGTTGCCTTCCGACGCAACCTTGTCCGCAAGCAGCTCGGTAGTGCAGTACTGAATAAGCACGGCGTTTTCAATCAGTCCGTCAAGCAACAGGTTGAATTTCTCCTTGACAGAGGTATCGCTTCCGCCGACGGAGGAACCGTAGCTGATATAATACATGACGAGATCTCTTTTGGTAATTTCCTTGGGTTTTACCGCGGAAGCATATTCCGAAAGCTCTCCGGAAAATTTATCGGCTTTGGAAATATCAACGGTTGCGACAATCTGTTCCATGTCAAGCTTGTTATTGGTAGACACCAAAGAACAGCCGGCAAATGCCGACGTTAAGGCTATGCAGGAAGCTACCGCCGCCACCGCTAAACTTTTTTTCTTCATAAATACATTCTCCTATAACAGGAATACGATAAAAATATCAACTACCATTATATAATAACGTTAAATTTAACGCAAATCTTTTTTGATAAATTTACATAAAACTTGACGCAAATTTCAAAAATTTCGTCATATCGAGCATTGTTTTTGCCGGATTGGAACGCGGCGCAAACCTGATAAGCGGAACTTTTGCCATGGAAAGGCTTACCCTGTCCGCATATTTGTCCAAAGCTGAAGCAAGACGCGCGTCCTTTAACGAATTGATTGAAGGAAGCTCCAACGAGCCTTCCGCCGCGTTAACGCTTATTTTGCGCACGTTGAATTTCGACGCGTAAGATTTTAAAACCGCTATAATCAGCAGGTTTAACACCTCGTCGGGCATGGCGCCGTAATTATCTTCAATCGAAAGACAGACGCGCTTATAATCTTCAACCGTGCGTATTTCGGCAATCTGCTTATAGCAGTCCATTCTGCCTGCGGGCGATTCGACGTAGGCTTCCGGTATGTAAGCCGTGGTTTTGATATCCAGCTCTGCGGTGAACGCATTCTCGCCGGTAAGCTCCTCCTTCAAAAGCTTGGAATAAAGCTCGTACCCGACTTTATCCATATGCCCGTGCTGTTCCGCGCCGAGTACGTTCCCCGCGCCGCGGATTTCCAAATCACGCATGGCGACCTTAAAACCGGAGCCGAGTTCTGTAAACTGCATTATGGCTTTCAAGCGCGCCGCCGCGTCCGCCGTAAGCACCTTCTGCGGCTTAAAGGTAAAATAAGCCTGCGCAAGGCGGGCGCCGCGTCCGACCCTGCCGCGAAGCTGATAAAGCTGGGAAATACCGAGCCTGTCGGAGTCTATAATTATTATTGTATTTGCATTCGGCAAGTCAATGCCGTTTTCGATTATTGTCGTCGTGACGAGAATATTCTTCTCCCCGCGGTAAAAGGAAAAGACGTTGTTTTCAAGCATGTCTCTGTCCATTCTGCCGTGCGCGTAACACACTTTTCCTTCCGGCACTATTTCGGCGATTCTTGCCGAGAACGAGGAAATGGTTTCCACCCTGTTATAGAGAATAAAAACCTGCCCTCCGCGGGAAAGTTCCCTTATGCACGCGTCGCGGATAAGCGTTTCCGTCTCCTCGACGACATAAGTCTGGACGGGAAGCCTTTTCTGCGGCGGAGTCGTTATTGTGCTTATATCCCTTATGCCCGCAAGCGACATGTGAAGTGTACGCGGTATCGGCGTGGCGGTCATTGTAAGACAGTCCACGTCGTTTTTGACGTTTTTAATCTTCTCCTTATGCTCCACGCCGAAGCGCTGTTCCTCGTCGAGCACAAGCAGCCCCAAATCGTAAAACTTTACGTCGGAGGATAAAAGTCTGTGCGTGCCTATAATAAAATCGATATCGCCGTCGGCAAGCCGTTTTAAAGTTTCCGCCTGCTGACGGGGCGTTTTGAAGCGGTTCAATTTCTCCACGCGCACGCCGAAGTCTTTAAATCTTTCAATCGCGGTATTGAAATGCTGTTCGGAAAGCACCGTTCCCGGGCACATTAGCGCCGCCTGCTTGCCGCCCAAAACGCACAGATAAACCGCACGCAGCGCCACCTCCGTTTTACCGTAGCCGACGTCGCCGCAGAGAAGCCTGTCCATTACCTTGTCCGAACACATGTCGGCTTTTATCTCCTCCGCAGAGGCGAGTTGGTCGGGCGTTTCCTCGTACTCGAAAGCCTCCTCGAATTCCCTCATCATTTCGGAATTTTCCGGAAAACGGTAACCGCGCTTTTCACTGCGTTCGGCGTAAAGCTGTTTTAAATCGAATGCGAGCGCGCGTATGGAACGCTTTACTCTTTCCTTTACTCGGTCGAACTCCGCGCCGCCTATCTTTGAAAGCGCGGGATTTCCGTCGCCCACGTATTTGGAAAGCACGTCCATCTGCTCTACCGGCAAATAAAGCATGTCGCCGCCCTTGTACTCTATGGCGACGTATTCCTTTATTCCGTCGGTCGTCTCGATTTTGCGCGTACCCGTAATTTTGCCTATTCCGTGCTTTTCGTGAACGGCGTAATCGCCTATTTCGGGCGCGGAAAACATATCACCGCGCTTTTTGCGTAAGCGCTTTGCGGGGGCTTTCGTATATATGTCGCCGCTTCCTATAACGACCAGCTTATTTTCATGCAGGATAAATCCGTGCGGCAAATCCTCAGACGTAACGCACACTCCGCGCAGTGCTTCGAGAACGTCCGGCACGGGATAAAGCGGAAAATATTCGTCGTTTAAAATTTCGGAAAGCTTTTGCGAACGGACGACGCTTCCCGTAAAAATAAGTACTCTGTATCCGCCCGAAAGCCAGTTTTTTATATCCGTAACCAACTGCGGCACGGCGTTGAGATAGGACGGCGCGGGCGTCGAACGGAAGGAATACGTCTTTAACGGACTGAAAAACTGCGTGGAAGAAGTAAAAGTCTGAACGGCGAAGCAGACAAATTTATTAAATGCGTCTATAAGCGTTTGGGAAGAAAGCATCTGGTTTATAGAAAACGCGAAAGCTTCTCCGCCCTTTTTCAGCTCCTTCACCCGCTCCGTATGCTCGTTATATAAACCGTTTAACGCGTCGTTAACCAGTTTACACTCGTCGAAAATTATAAGCGCGTCCGATTTAAGGCAGTCGAATACCGTCCGTGCGCACTTTAACAGCGGCATAACGAACGCGGAACCCGCAAACGGCGCGCCCGATTCGAGCTTTGCTATAAGTTCTTCGGAAAGAGTTTTTGCCCTGCGGTACGCCGCCGAATCCGCGCAGGTTTTCAAATTTTCCGATATTTCTTTTAATATTAACGATTTCTTCGGTTTCATAAGGCGCTTCGACGGCGGAAATTACCGTAACGCTTTCAACAGCTTCCAGCCTTTCGCCGCTTGCCGCGTCGTAAGGTCTTATCCTTTCAACGGCGTCGCCGAAAAAGTCTATGCGCACGGGCGTGTCCGAATTTACGGGAAAAATATCGAGAATGTCTCCCCTCACCGTAAACGTTCCCCTGCTATCGGGCACGTATTCGCGACTGTAACCCATACCGACCAGCTTAGACGGCAAAGCAACATAATCGTAGTCGCCGCCCACTTCAAACGTTATGCTTTCTACCCGCGCGGGCACAAGCTGCATCAAAGCCTGAACGTCCGCCACGATAATATCGGCGCCGCTCTGCAATGCGTGAACCGCCGTAAGTCTGTTAAACAGCGCGTCTTTCGAAAGGGCGTCCTTATAGAGAATAACTTCGTCCTTGGCGGGAAGCCGCACGCATTTTTTACCAGAAAGTACGGAAATGCTTTTGTGCGCTTTTGCCGCCGAAACCGCGTCCGCAGCAACGTAAAGCGTCTGCCTGCGCGAAAGAGAAGCCAGAAGATATTTCAGTTCGTCCGAAACGCCGAAAGCCGCCGTCGGCGTGCCGAGGCGGATGTCGTTTTCAACGGCGGAATAATCGCCGGAAAGGTTGCGGTAAGTAAAAAAATTCTCGTTCAAGTTTTTACCGTCATATTTTTTTAACCGTTGTACGCGGTCATAACTTTTTCTACGGGTTCGCCCGAGGCGATTTCCAAAGCCGCGTCGGCGGCTTTACCGCAAGCGGCTATAAACAAATTATAGTCCTCCCTTTTGACTTCGGAAAGAACGTAATTCATTATGGGAATATTCACTTCCGCGTCGCGTATACCTATGCGTATACGCGCAAATGCAGACGTGCCGATTTCGGCTATTACGGAGCGCATGCCGTTGTGCGTGCCCGCGCTGCCCGAAGGGCGTATCCTTATATTTCCCTTGGGGATATCGTAATCGTCGTAAATCACGATAAGGTCGGCGGCGGAAGCTTTGTACTTGGCAAGAAGCTGTTTGACCGCCCTGCCGCTGTTGTTCATGTAAGTAACGGGGCGCGCGACAATTACGTCCGCGCCGTTTACGCGCGCCGCGGCAACATACGCCTCGCACTCCTTTTTCTTGAATTTTACGTCAAGCTTTGCCGCGACGTCGCCCGCGGCAATCCAGCCCATATTGTGAAAGGTCTTGGCGTACTTTTCTTCGGGATTGCCGAGACCGACGATAATTTTCATTAAAACACCTTAAATTAATCGCCGCAAAAATTTCTGCGGCGGTCGTAATTTTATATCAGTCGTAAATTTTGGACATAGGTTTGTCCAGATAAACGTTTTCTATTGCCGAAGCGAAAATCGGCGCGGTAGAAATCATTTTGAAAATGGGAAGCATTTTTTCGTCGGGGATGTGTATAGTGTCAAGCATAGCCAGCTCTGTTATAGGGGAAGAAGCAAGCCGCTCTATCGCGGGGCCGGACAAAACACCGTGCGAGCAACAAGCGTATATTTCCTTTGCGCCGGCTTCCTTCAACGCCTTCGCGCCCTGCACTATCGTGCCGGCGGTATCTATCATGTCGTCTATCATAAGACAGTTTTTACCGTCTACCTCGCCGATAATGTTCATGACCTCCATTACGTTGGCTTTAGGACGGCGTTTGTCGATTATCGCCATTTTCGCGTTCATACGGGCGGCAACCTTTCTCGCCCTCGCAACAGAACCGATATCGGGGGAAACGACTACGAAATTATCGTCCACCTTGGGTTTGAAATGATTGTAAAGCGTAGGTCCGCCGACGAGATTGTCAAGAGGAATATCGAAAAAGCCCTGAATCTGCAAACAGTGCAAATCCATGGTAAGCACCCTGTCCGCGCCCGCGGAAGTAATTAAGTTGGCAACGAGCTTCGCCGTGATAGGCTCCCTCGAACGCGCCTTTCTGTCCTGACGCGCATAACCGAAATAGGGAATAACCGCCGTAATTCTGCCCGCGCTGGCGCGCTTTGCGGCGTCAATCATTATAAGAAGCTCCATAAGATTGTTGTTTACGGGGTAATTTGTGGACTGGACAAGAAAAACGTCCTTACCGCGGATTGATTCGTCATAGCGGACGTAAATTTCTCCGTCGGAAAAGTGCGTTACTTCCATTTCTCCGAGCGACGTGTTCAGCTTGGCGGCTATCGCCTCCGCCAAAGGTCTGTTGGAATTGCCCGAAAAAATTTTAATTTCGTTGCCGTGGTTAATCATTGGGTGATATTTCCTCCGTTTAACTTTTGTATTAAAAGAGAGTTTGCCCTCTCGTTTTTTACGGAATATTAAGTTGCCTTTACATTTTATTATTATACGGTGATAAAGTCAAACGAAAAGGCGGTAAAAAAATTTACTTTTTCTCCCTTTCGCGCATTTGCGAAAAAAACGACGATAAAATTTCGGCACATTCTTCGCGCATGACTCCGCCCTCCACCTCTATACGGTGGTTTAATAAATTGGACTCCGCCAGCTGCGCCGTCATGGAACGCCCCTTGGCTTCGTACGCGCCGAAATAAACCTTTTTTATTCTTGCGTTAAGCATTGCGCCCATACACATGGGACACGGCTCCAAAGTAACGTAAATTTCACACTCCGGTATGCGCCAGCTTTTAAGTTTTTTGCAGGCTTTTTCAATGGCTTCTATTTCGGCATGGGCGGTGGCTATCTGTTTTTTTGTGCGTTTGTTGTATCCGCGCGATATTATTTTGCCGCCCGAAACAACGACCGCACCTATGGGCACCTCTCCCTTTTTCAATGCCTTTGCCGCGCAGTCGAGAGCCGCTTGCATAAATTCATTTTCCATATCTGTCAATAAAAATTTTAAGTGCCTTATAACATTTTTTCAGTTTTTTCAAATCGTTTATCGGGTGGGTAAGGTTGTCCGCGCCGCACTCTACCGTGTATGCGGGGATATGCAGCTTCTGTATACACCAGTCCTTGTAACCGCCCGCGGAACCGTAAATTTTCAGCGGTCTGTATCCCGTTGCGGCAGCTAATATTTCCGCGCCGCGCACGTCGCCTTTACCGTCGTACTCCCAATAAATTTCCTCGCCCTTGGTGTGAAAGCTGAGCGTCACGTAAGGGCGTATTTTCAAAGTAAAATTTTTAAGAGCTATTGTTTCCGGCTCTGAAAAAGGATAATCGCCAATACAGTTTTCGCCGCCGCGGCTTTTGGTATTAAGTCTGCCGCTTCCCCAGTCCGCGTCGAAATTGCAGTTTAAATCCACGCCGCGCGCGTTTGCTTTCCATAAAGGGCGGACGTGGTTGCAAATTTCCGCGCCGTCGGGGTTGACAAGCGGTATGACCCAGCCGCCGCCGCTTTTAAGCCCGACGCCCAGATGTCTGAGGGCGAGCCTCGCCGTTATCCACTCCCTGCCGTGTATGGCATAGGTCGCGATAAACTGCCTGCCCGTGGGACTGCCGGTATGAAACGCGAAAATTTCCCTGCCGCAGAAAGAATAGCCTATGACGCACTTTTTTCCGTCGTAGCTTCTGTAAAATTTTTTGACTTCTTCGAATATCACACAAATACAATATTCGCGTGTTACTTGTGATATTCGCCGCCCCCGTTTATCATAAACGCCCTGTAAAGCTGTTCGCAAAGTATTACGCGCATAAGCATGTGCGGAAACGTCATGTGCGAAAACGAAAGCCTGACCCGCGCCGCGTTTTTGACGCAATCCGCAAGCCCGCACGAGGAGCCGATTATAAAGGTTGCTTCCTTACCGCTGTCCGTCAAGTTTTTGATATAACCCGCAAAAGCTTCGCTGGAATAGCTTTCGCCCTCCACGCACAGCGCGACGATTTCGCCGCTTGCCGCCTTTAAAACAGAGGCGGCTTCGCTTTCGGGATTTTTCCCTTCGGGAAGCTCTTTAACGGTAATTTTCGCAAAGCGCGACAGACGCTTCAAATATTCTTCAACGGCGTCGCGGTAAAATTTTTCCTTTATTTTGCCGATGCAAACTATATTTATTTTCTGCATTATCCCAACCCGAAAAGCGTTGTCGTCCACACGACCGCCATTGCGAAAATACCGAAAGAAGCAAACATATAAAAGCTGCGCGAGGCGTGCTTTTCGCTTTTCTTTAAGGGTATTCCGTCTAGCGACAGCCAAACAATAGCGCCTATAAAGCACGCCGCCGAAACGACTATCAGCGCAATGCTGCCGCCGGCGGAAATTTTCAAAGCGCCGTCTACGCCTAACGCGCCGCATGCCTGCAATACGACTATTACAGCGTTGTTTAAAAAATGCATTAATACAGACGGGAGAATCGACCCCGACCGCAACGCTATAAATGTGAAAACACACCCCGCTATAAACTGATAAAAGGTTTGCTCCGGCGAGCCGTGAAAAAGCGAAAAGCAAAAGCCGACAGTAAAAATCGTGGCGACGCCACCCATTGACGTACGGCAACAGGAAAGCATTAAGCCGCGGAATAAACATTCCTCGAACACCGCCGGAAGCAAAGCTATTACAAGCAACGCGGGGACAATATAGCCGCCCGAGAGGTTGGGGAAGTAGCTTTCCCTTTCGTTATATCCGAAAAGCTTGAAAAATTTAAGCGACAGGTCGTTAATCCAGCTTAAAGAAAACAGCAGCCCGAAAACCAAAAGCAAAGCAATTATATAATATCTGAACTTACATTTAAAGTGAAACACCGCTTTAAACCGTATATTGCGGAACCTTAAAATAAGTACGGTGCACAAAAATATAGCCAGCGGAGCGGCAAGGTAATTTGCGTAAGTTACTATTTCTTCGTTTTTATCCGCCTTGAATATCACGAGAAGCATGAGTATCAACAGCGAAAAAGCATAATAAAGCCCCACGGAGGCTGAATAAGCCATTCCGCCGGTCGCAGGGTTCAGGCGGACGTTTGCTTCCCTCATCCGCATGTCCTTGTTTTTCTCTTTTAATTCTTTTTTTATGTCTTCCTCTGTCCTCATGGTTACATTATAACTTAAAACAAAAATAAAGTAAACAAATAATTTACAAATATCGATATTTGTGATAGACTTTGTATGTGTCGCCAAGCGACGGATTTTACGGTAAAAACCATGAGAATTGTCAACACGAAAGAAATAGAAGAAAAAATTTATCTTGCGGCGTTAAGGGCGGGCATAAACCTTACCGCCGACTGTGAAAACGCAATTTGCCGCGCATACGGAAACGAAGAAAACCAAGCGGCGAAATTTGCGTTGCAAACGATAATGAAAAACGCCGAAACCGCAAAAGCCGAACGCATGCCCGTGTGTCAGGATACAGGCATGGCGGTCGTCATACTGCAAATCGGGCAGGAAGTGTTTCTCGAAGGGAAGCTGCTTACCGACGCGGTGAACGACGGCGTGCGCAGGGCGTATGCGGACGGATATTTCAGAAAATCCGTTTGCGACCCGCTGACCCGCGAAAACACCGGCAACAACACCCCCGCCGTCATTCATACGGAAATTGTTGCGGGCGACAAAATAAATTTGACGTATATGCCAAAGGGATTCGGCAGCGAAAACATGTCGCGGCTGTACATGCTTAAACCCGCGCAGGGTTACGCGGGTATTACCGACGCCGTTGTAGAAACGGTCAAGCTTGCCGGTTCGCGCCCCTGCCCCCCCGTTTACGTCGGCGTGGGCATCGGCGGAACGTTCGACCACTGCGCGTTTCTTGCGAAAAAAGCGCTTACGCGCGACGTGGGCGCGAACAGCTCCGACGCAGAGCTGGCGGAAATGGAAAAAACGCTTCTTCAACGCATAAACGGACTGAACATAGGCTGTCAGGGCTTTCACGGCAACACCACCGCCATCGGCGTTGCGATAGAGAAAGCACCCACGCACATAGCCGGACTGCCGGTAGCGGTAAACATACAGTGCCATTGCGTACGGTGCGTCAAGGAGGAAATATGAAAAAGTTGCTTCTTCCGCTAACGAAAGAGGATATAAAAAATCTCAGCGCAGGCGACAGCGTACTGCTGACGGGTGAAATTTTAACGGCGCGCGACGAAGCCCACAGGGAAATTTTCAAGCTTTTAGACGTGGCGCGTCCTCTGCCGTTTGAACTTAAAAACGCGGTAATCTATTACGCGGGTCCCTGTCCCGCCGCACCGCACAAAGCTTCGGGCAGCTGCGGACCGACAACGTCCGCAAGAATGGAAAGCTTCGCGCCCCGTTTGCTGGAATACGGATTAAACGGTTTTATAGGCAAAGGCGAAATGAACGAAGCGACGCGCGAAGCTTTGAAAAAATTTACGGGCGTATACTTCGCCGCAATCGGCGGGGCGGGCGCGCTTTACGGCAACGCTATAAAAAAAAGCGAGTGCATTGCCTTCCCCGAGCTGTTGTCCGAAGCGGTTTACAGACTGGAAGTTAAGGATTTCCCCGTTATCGTCGCTTACGATTGCCGCGGCGGAAGTATTTATTGAGTACGAAAATCGATTGACTTTATGCCTCGGCGGCATTATAATTGAATGGAATTTAAAAGGCTGTGACCGAGACAGACGGCCCGAACAACCCTTTTCAGAGAGGAAAATCCGCAAACGGCTGAAAGATTTTCCATCGGGTTTGACCGTTATTCACTCGCGAGCCGGATTTGCGAAAGGCAATGCCCGAGTAGTTTATCCCGTTTACCCGCGTTAAGGGTCGAATTAAGGCGGCTTTGCCGCGAAATCAGGTGGTACAGCGATACTTTCGCCCTGTGTGTTTACAGGGCGATTTATTTTTATTTGTAAAGGAGACAGTATGCAAAAAAAGATAGAAGAAATCGAAAAAAGCATTGACGAAGCAGTAAAAGACGTTCAGTCCAGCAAGACGCTGTATGAAATTAAAATGCGCTTTTTGGGCAAGACGGGAGAAATTTCCTCTCTTTTGAAAAACATGCGCGACATACCGCCCGAGGAAAGACCCTCATTCGGCAAGCTGGTAAACGCGTTGAAACAGCGCGCGAGCGAGCGGCTGGACGAATTGGAAGCCGCAATAAAACGCGTGGAGCTGGGTAAAAAATACTTCCGCGAAAAAATAGACGTTACTCTCCCCGGGCGCTGTACGCCGGACGGGGCTTTTCACCCGAATACGCTTATCAGGAACGAGCTTATTTCCGTATTTGCAGGAATGGGATTTGAAATTTACGAGGGGCCCGAAATCGAAAACGACTATTATAACTTTACCGCGCTGAACACCCCCGCCGACCACCCCGCGCGCGACATGCAGGACACCTTCTACATTACCGAAGATTTGCTTCTGCGTACGCAGACCTCCGCGGGGCAGATACGCGTCATGGAAAACAAAAAGCCGCCCATAAAAATTCTTTCCCCCGGGAAGGTTTACCGCAGCGACGACGACGCGACGCACTCCCCCATGTTTTCACAGATGGAAGGGCTTGTTGTCGACAAAGGCATTACCCTGTGCGACTTGAAGGGCATGCTTGACGAGTTTGCCAAAAAGATTTTCGGCGAAGGCGTTAAGACAAGGCTGCGCCCCTCCTACTTCCCCTTTACGGAGCCCTCCGTCGAGGTGGACGTAAGCTGCTTCGAGTGCGGCGGAAAGGGTTGCAGACTGTGCAAAGGCACCGGCTGGATAGAGGTTTTGGGCGCAGGCATGGTAAACAGGCGTGTTTTGGAAGGTTGCGGCGTCGACCCCGACGTGTATACCGGCTTCGCGTTCGGCATGGGCATAGAGAGAATTGCCATGCTTAAATACGGCATAAACAATATGAAGTTGCTTTTCGAGAGCGACATCAGGTTCTTAAAACAGTTCAAGGGTTAAGGAGAAAGAAAAATGAAAGCACCTTTAAGTTGGCTTAAAGATTACGTTGATATTGACGTTACCGCGCAGGAATTGCAGGAAAAGCTTTTCGGCTGCGGCTTCGAAGTGGAAGAACTGATTTATTTGGGCAAGGACATTACAAACGTCGTAGTCGGCGAGGTTACCGAGTGCGAGCCTGTGGAGGGCACGCATCTTTCCGTTTGCAAGGTCGACTGCGGCGAAAAAGGAATTTTCCGGATATGCTGCGGCGCGGACAATGTGAAAAAGGGTATAAAAGCGCCCTGCGCACTTGTAGGCGCGACCGTATACGCCACCGCAAAGGACCACGTTACCGTAGAAGGGATTACCACCATTAAAAAAGGTAAATTGCGCGGGATAGAGTCCGAAGGAATGCTTTGCTCCGGCGCGGAGCTGGGCGTAAACGGCGATATGTTTTCGGGCGGAGATTATTGCGGACTTTTGCTGTTGCCGGCGGAAAGCAAAAACGGCGCGGACGTAAGACCTTTACTCGGGCTCGACGACTACATTTTCGATATAGCGGTCACGGCTAACAGACCCGACTGTCAAAGCATACTCGGCATAGCGCGCGAGGTTGCCGCAGTCCTCGGTAAACCGTTTAAAGAACCCGATTACTCATACAAAACAGTAAAATGCGGCGAGAGCATAAAAATTACCGACCTTGCGCCGGATTTATGTCCCAGATATATAGGACACTGCGTAAAGGACGTAAAAATCGCCCCCTCTCCCGCCTGGCTTAAAAGAAAGCTTGCACTTTGCGGTCTCAGATCCATAAACAATATAGTGGACATAACCAACTTTGTTCTGCTGGAAACCGGTCAGCCCATGCACGCATTCGACTTAAAGACGCTTGCGGGCAGAGAAATTGTTATCCGCAGGGCGAACGACGGAGAAATATTAAAGACGCTTGACGGCAACGAATTTAAACTTACAAATGAAAATTTGGTAATATGCGACAGAGACAAGCCCTGCGCGCTTGCAGGCATTATGGGCGGTTTCGACAGCGAAATTACAGACGGTACCGAGGAAATACTTTTCGAGTCCGCAAAATTCGCGCGCGACAACGTAAGAAAATCCGCAAGGGCTTTGGGACAGCACTCCGATTCTTCCGCGCTGTTTGAAAAGGGCGTTAACGAATACACCACCGAAAGAGCCGTAAAGCGCGCCCTACACCTTGTTGACAGTCTTAAATGCGGGTCGGTTACCGATATTCATACAGACGTAAAAACAGAGCGTTCCTCAACGGGTGAAAAGGAAATGAGCGTCAGCGTCGAAAAGGTAAACGCCCTTCTCGGCATTACAGTACCCGTAAAAACAATGGAAAGCATTTTAAAAAGCCTTAACTTTAAGGTTAAAACAAACGGCGACGAAATGCAGATAACCGTCCCCGGATACAGGGAAGATATAGACGGATATCCCGACATTGCCGAAGAAATTATAAGAATGTACGGTTACGACCATATTAAAGGCACGCTTTTGTCTTCCGCCTCCATTACCAACGGCGGCTATAACGACAGCCAGAAAGCAGAAAACAGAGTTAAAAACATTCTTGCAGGCAAAGGACTTTACGAAATTTCGACCTATTCCTTTTATTCGCAAAAAAATCTGGACGCGCTGCGCTTCCCCGCGGACGCGCCCGAACGCAAGACTATAAAAATACTTAACCCCATCAGCGAGGATTTATCCGTCATGCGCACGACGCTCGCTCCGTCGATGTTCGAGGTAATTGTAAGAAATTTGAGACGCGGAAACACAGACGGCGCTTTATTCGAGCTGGCAAAGATTTATCTTCCGCACGAATTGCCGTTAAAAACCTTCCCCGAGGAACGGCGCACGCTTTGCTTCGGCATGTGGGGTAAGTGCGACTTCTTTTTATTAAAGGGCTTGACGGAATGCGTCGCCGACGCATTTAACCTTAAATTCACATACGAACCTTGCGAAAAACCTTTCCTCCACCCCGGCATGACGGCGGAAATAAAATGTAACGGCGAACATGCAGGATATCTCGGCGTGCTGGCGCCTACCGTCGCCGAGGAGTTTGCTATCGAAAAGCCCGTCGCTTTGACGGAGCTTGATTACGAGCTTATAGCCGCGCAGGCGAACGCATTTAAATACGTGCCCCTATCCGCGCACCCGCAGGTTATGCGCGACCTTGCGCTGGTCTGCGGCAGGGAAATAACCTGCGGTGAAATAGAAAAGGAAATATTCTCCGCCTGCAAGTACGTTTCCGAGGTAAAGCTTTTCGACGTATATTACGGAGCGCAAATCGGCGAAAACAAAAAGAGCATGGCTTTTTCGATAACGTTTTCACCCAAAGACGAGCCCATAGAGGATAAAGTTGACGGATTTATCAAAAAGATACTGAACAATCTTAAATACAAGCTTGACGTTACCCTCAGATAAGGTTACGCATAATTCTTGTAATTGTAGAGCTTTTTCCACACATTCGGCATTGTGTAAATTATCGTACCGTTGTAGAATTATTGTATAAAAATAATTATACGGGAGTCTTTTATGGCAAAACAAACTATGGGAGCATTTCTTGCAATTCTACGCAAGGCAAACGGCTACACACAGCAGGATGTGGCGGAAAAACTGAGCATTTCAAACAGGACGCTCTCCTCTTGGGAAACGGGCAGAACCACACCGGACATTTATATGTTGCCTGCTATTGCCGATTTGTACGGGGTTACCGTTGACGAGCTTTTACAGGGAGAGCGCGGAGAAAGCGACAAACAAGCCGATATTTCAGAAGCGGCTTGGCGCTCTGTAAGAAAAGCGCAAATTGCGAAGCTGTCTTTAAAAACTATATTTGTGACAAGCTTTGCATGCTTCGGCGCTGTTTTGTTTATAGTTGCCGCTTGCCTGAACTTATACACGTCTTCCCCCGTGTGGATAGTTGCAGTTATTGCCGTAACCGGCGGAAGCGGAATTATCGTGTGCACGGTTTTGCAGACTTACTTTTATTATAAAGCAAAATACGGCGGGGGAATTGTTTTAAGCGAGGATTTGACGGACGATAAAAAAAGTTACGCCCTTGCGATAAAACGCAAAACGCAAATTTATTATTTTATAACCGCAATACCGTTCCTGTTATTCACAATTATACTCGGCGGGATATATTGCGTCGAACAGCCTCAGAACGCTTACTTTACATTTGAATATGTAAAAGGATATTTAACTAACTATGAAAAAGTTAAGGTAACAGTATATACCTATTTAAAAACGCGGTACTTAGTATTTTTATTTATCTGCTTTTCCGCAGGTCTGGCACTGCTTTTAACTTATTTGATTTATAGTAACGCGGGTTTGAAAAATATTATGAATGAAACGCAATGGCGCACCTATAAGCATAACTTAAAGCTTGCGGGGATTTTATTGGGTTCAAGCGGCGGTGCGATGATAGCAACGTTTGCATTGTTTTTATGGGCTACTTATAGTTTTTATGAAACAGACATCTCGCGTTTCGATAATGAAATGTACTTCCTTTATATGCATTGGTTTTATATGCTTTTTATCTTAACGGCGGTTTTTTGCACAATAGTTTCCGGCATAATATACGCAGTTAAACGCAAAAAGCAGATTTACGAATTTAAATAAATCAAAGAGGCGCACCGTTTTCGGTGCGCCTCTTTGATTTAACTTTTCGGAACAAGTGCGCCGCCGAAATTTGCAAGCGCGCCTTGCAGATATGTATCGGGGATTTTGCCGGTTATTATGCTTTCACAGATAAGCACCTCTATGGTAGAAGCGAGATTCGTACTTTTTGACGGAAGTATAATCGATATGTCTGAAACTATTTCAAGGTACAGGGAATGTTTTGTCTGGTTGATACCCGCGCCGACGAATTTGGATACGAACTTACACTCCACATTGCTTATGGGAATAATCTTGATGTTTATTTTCTGACCGAAGCCGGCAAGCGCTTCTATACCCGTAAGCGCGCCTATCGGTACCATAATGCCTTCCGCGCTCATTTTAGTCAGATTTTCCTGCGAAAGGTAAGCCGTATCCCTGGCGATTTTATTAATTTTCAAACTGTCAGTAGTTATCGAAGTGACGTTGCCCGCCGCGTCGCGGTCTATCGTTATCAAATCTTCATACCGTAAAGAATCGTTCAGTGTATAGTAAATTGCGTCGTTTACCGCGACGGTAGTTACGGAACGGATGGTTGCTTCGCTTATGGAAATAAGTACGCGCGTTACGTTGCGCTGAAAATATATCAGCGTGGCAACCGCAAACAGACATATAAATACTATGAGAATTTTAAAACGCCTGAACTTCCTGTTCGCCTTCATACAATATTTATATGTCAGTTGCGCTTAGTTCTTGATTTAAAAATCAAAGCCATTATAAACGCAAACACCACCGCCGCCGTGACGCCCGCGCTTGCCGCCGACAATGAACCTGTCACGGCATAGAAAAAGCCTTTCTCCGCGCCTTTCATGGCTCCGTTTGCAAGCAGGTAACCGAAGCCCGAAATGGGCACCGTTGCGCCGGCGCCGGCAAATTCCACTAGCGGCTGGTACACCCCCACCGCCGTCAGCACTACGCCCGCAAGCATAAAATAAACGAGAATTTTACCCGCGGACAAATCCGTAAAGTTAATTATAATCTGCGCTATCAGACAAATTCCGCCGCCGACGGCGAAGGCTTTGAGATAAGCCAGAAATATCGTTAAAATTTCCTGTCCCATAAATCAATACTCCAGTTGCACCGCGTGACTTATGCACGGTATGCTTTCACCCTGCCCCGACGATACCGTGGACAGCAGCGCGCCGGTTGCGGCAAACAGTATACGCTTGTACAGTCCCGCGCGCATCTTAGACAGAACGTATGAATTCAAAACCACCGCGGAACAGCCCGCGCCGCTGCCGCCCTGAAACTCGTTTTCTATTACCTTGTAAACAATTTCCCCGCAGTCGACGTGTTTTTCGGAAATGTCGTAACCCTTTTCCCAGGTGAGATCTTTTACGATTCTGCTGCCGAGCGCGCCCAAATCTCCCGTAAGAATCATGTCGTAGTCCTCGGGAGAGGTCCCCGTATCCTTAAAGTGCTGCATTATGGTGTCTGCCGCGGCGGGGGAAAATGTCAATAAAACACCATATGTTTAAAGCGGAAACCGTAATAAATGGAAAATTTTTTAACTAAATGCGGACTGCCCTTGACTTTCCTTGACGTTTCAATTATACTTTCTATGGGCACATAATGAATACTTCTTTTACAAAACCGAAAAATTCAAAAGCGGCGGAAATTGTAAGACAGGTTTTACTGTCCAAATTTTTCCCTTTTGTTACCATGGCGGTGGTGATTTTATGTTACTACCTCAGTCTGGATATCGTTACAATCTGCTATCTCGGGATAGCGGGGATTTTGATTTTGCTTTTTTTGGACGACGTTTCGCCTATTGTTACCGTCATGCTTTTCATGAACGTAATAATATCCTGGAAAAATTCTCCCGCATCGGGCAGGGGCGAATCCGACTATTTTTTCCGTCCGGAAATTCTTGCTCCCTTAATTATAATAGTGACGCTGCTTATCGCGTCTTTGGTTTACAGACTGGTAATAACTTGCGTAAGAAAAAAGTTTAAACTCGATCCAGTATTTTTCGGACTGTGCGTTTTTTCCGTCGCACTGCTTTTAAACGGCGCCGGCAACAAAAATTACACTTTTTTCAATCTTTTATACGCCGTTATACTGGCACTGCTGTTTTTGGGTCTGTTTGCCGTTTTAAAGGACAACGTGACGGCGGATAGACGCTCTTACGAGAGAATTTGTTACAGTTTCGTCGCGTTTGGCCTGTTGCTTATAATCGAGCTTGCCGTACTGTACGCCACGAAGGACGCGATATTCGCAGGCGGAACGATTGACAGAAACCAGATAGTCTTCGGTTGGGGCGTTTACACAACGTACGGCGCTTTGCTGACCATGTGCATACCGGCGGCGTTTTATTTGGCTTACGCTAAAAAATTCGGCTTTGTTTATACGTTGATTTCGGTTATAATGCTGGTAGCGCTGATTTTTTCCTGTTGCAGGCAGGCAATGGTCTGCGCGGCGGTAATATACCCCGTTTGCACGGTAATGCTTCTTGTAAAAGGGAATGATAAAATTGCAAATTTGTGCATATTTGCAGCTTCGCTTATCGGCGTGATAGTGGTTACGGGGCTTTTTCAGGACAAGGTTATCGATTTTTTTAAAACGATTTATTCTAATATTGTTGTAAACGGCGAGCTTTACGGCAGCGGCAGAATGGAGCTTTGGCGTCAGGCTATAAGGGATTTTAAGTCCTTCCCCCTATTCGGAAGAGGATTTTATAATATTAAACCGGATACGGATTTTTCTTATACGCCCATACCTATGGATATGGCGCACAACACCATACTTGAAATGATGAGTGCATGCGGTATAATCGGGTTGCTGGGCTATGCGTTGCACAGGGTGCAGACGTTTATATGCTTCTTTAAAAATCCGACTACGGAACGGTCGTTTATAGCGTTGATTGTTGCATCGCTTCTGATTAACAGTCTGTTGGACAACCACATATTGAACATAATACCAACAATGGTTTACAGCTTATTGATAGCCGTACTTGTTAAAGGTCAAAGTAAAAACGCGTCCCGATAAAGACGCGTTTTTTTATTTTATATGTCAGATTTGCGGTTTGTACGTAGTTACCAGTTTAGAAACAAGCTCCTTCATGCGCGGCGTTTCTTTTTCCGCCGCATTATGAAGGTTTTCAAGCGTTTTCCAAAGTTTGTCCTCGTCCAACTGTATGGGATTTGCAATGTTTATAAGTCCGTTTGGCGTTTTTTGCATGCCCTCCTCGTCCATAAGCCTTTCTTCATAAAGCTTTTCGCCGGGGCGCAAACCGGTAAATTCGATTTTTATATCGACGTCGGGTTCCAAACCGGAAAGCTTGATAAGGTTGCAAGCCAAATCGTATATCCTTACCTGCTCGCCCATGTCAAGTACGAATATCTGACCGCCGCGGGCGTATGCGCCTGCCTGCAAGACGAGAGAAACCGCTTCCGGTATCGTCATGAAATACCTTATTATGTCCTTATGGGTGACCGTTACGGGACCGCCCTCCGCTATCTGCTTTTCAAACAGCGGAATTACCGAACCGTTTGAACCGAGAACGTTTCCGAAGCGCACGGCGACGAAATTGGTGTGCTTGCTGTGTCTGCCTATCGTCTGGATAATCATTTCACAGATGCGTTTCGTCGCGCCCATAATGTTTGTGGGGTTGACGGCTTTATCCGTAGAAATCTGAACAAAGACCTTCGACTTGTATTTATCCGCGCATTTAGCGACGTTGAGCGTGCCGAACACGTTGTTTTTGACCGCCTCGTTAGGGCTTGTTTCCATTAAAGGAACGTGCTTGTGCGCCGCGGCGTTGAAAACTATTTCCGGCTTGTATTTTTTGAATACGTCGTTGATTTTGACCTCGTCCCTGATACTGGCTATCAGCGTAAGAAGATTAAGCTCCGGATGACGGCGTTTCAGCTCCTGCTCTATTTCGTATGCGTTGTTTTCGTAGATATCGAGTATTATCAACTGCCTGGGATTGTGTGTGGCTATCTGTCTGCAAAGCTCGCTGCCTATCGAACCGCCGCCGCCCGTTACAAGGATTACGCGGTCTTCGATATATCCCATAATTTCATCGAGATTGACGCTTATCTGGTCGCGTCCCAAAAGGTCCGTTATCCTGACTTCGCGAAGCGCGGTAACGCTTGCGTCGCCGTTTACTATCTGGTAAATGCCGGGCAAGGTTTTAACCTTGCATTTCGTAACCTCGCAGATGTCGTAAACGCGTTTTATTTCGGTTTTGGACACAGACGGCATAGCAATAATAATTTCGTCAATGGAGTACTTTTCCGCAAGTTTAGGTATATCCGCCGTACCGCCGACAACCTTTACGCCGTAAATGTTTTTATTCAATTTATTGGGGTCGTCGTCTATCAGGCATATGGGGAGATAATCTATTTTATCGGTGGTTTTAAATTCCCTGATAATCATAGTTCCCGCATTGCCTGCGCCGACTATCATAGCCCTTATTTTATTTTTCGTCCTGTTGCTGATAGAATATTTTACGGCTATATACATGCGTTTGGAAAAACGTATCAAAAGCGCGAAAGAAAATAAAATTATACAAAATACCGAGCAGACCCTGAAACCTATCGGTTCTTTCAAAATAAAACTGGAACCTGTATTTACGCAGAATATACATATGCACGCGCACAGCGTCTTCAACGTGTCTATTATTCCGACGGAAGTAAACACTATATTATACGTGCCGAAAAGCGCAAAGAAAAGATATACTATTACGATATTTACAGAAAGCCATATCCAAAGCTGTGAATTAAAATGTATACTGTTGTTGACAATAAGCAAAGACAGGGCTACGGAAGCGACGATTGCCGCTAAATCCAGCCCGACAAGTAAAAGTATTTCTTTAATTTGTTTGCTTTGCTTTTTCATAAATTTTCTCTCTCTATTCGACAGTTACGCTCTTGGCGAGGTTGCGCGGCTTGTCCACGTCATTACCCCTGAGCACGCTTAAATAATAGGCGTAAAGCTGTAAAGGTATGACCGAAAGACTGGCTGTAAAATGCCCGTCCGTACAGGGAATAACAACCGCCTTGCCGCAACTTTCGGGAATTTTTACCCCCTCAGCCGCAATTACGGCAATGCTTGCGTCACGGCTTTTTACTTCCTCAAGATTACCTGCGGTCTTTTCGGCAAGTTTGTCCTGGGTAAGCACGCCTATAACCAGCGTTTCGCTTTCTATAAGGCTTATGGTTCCGTGCTTCAACTCTCCTGCGGCATACGCCTCGGAATGAATGTAGCTTATCTCTTTAAGTTTTAAACTGCCTTCGATGCCGGCGGCATAGTCTATACCCCTGCCTATAAAGAACACGTTTTCCCTGTTCACGGTTTCGGAAGCAAACTGCTGAACCGCGGACTGCTCTTTCAAAATTTCGCTTATTTTATCGGGAAGCGCGCAAAGTTCGTTTAAAAGCGCGCGGTAATTTTCATCCGTCAGAGTTCCGCGGACTACGCCGTATTTCAACGCCAACAGATATCCCGCAATAAGCTGAGCGCTGTATGCCTTGGTGGTGGCGACTGAAATTTCCGGACCGGCTTTGGTATAAAACACGAAGTCGGATTCGCGCGCTATGGTAGAGCCGTAAACGTTAACCACGGCAAGCGTCTTGATACCCAGTCTTTTCGCCTCGCGCAGGGCGGCGATAGTGTCCGCCGTTTCGCCCGACTGGCTTATTGCAACAAACAGCTCGTTACCGGCGACGACGGGATTTCTGTACCTGAATTCGGACGCCAGCTCCACGCGGACGGGGATACGGCACAAATCTTCCATTACGTACTGCATTACGACGCCGGCATGGTATGCCGAGCCGCAGCCGCAGATTATGACGGAACCCGTGCTTTTAACGGTTTCGTCTGATAGCTTCACTTCCGAAAAATCGATTTTACCGTTTTTAAGGTAACAATTAAGAGTATTTTTTACCGCCGCGGGTTGCTCGTGAATTTCTTTGAGCATATAATGCTCGAACCCGTCCTTTTCGGCGGCTTTCAAATCCCAGTCGATATGCGTCAGCGGCAAAGAGAGCATTTCCCTGTCCAGATTGAAAAACTCGGCTTTGCCCTGTTTAAGTCTTGTTATCTGCAAATTGTCGACGTAATACACGTCGCGCGTATATTTCAAAAGCGCGGGAACGTCCGAGGCAAGAAAGCACTCTCCGCCCGCAAGCCCCACTACCATGGGGCAATCCTTTCTTATTGCGTAAATTTCGTTGGGGTAATCGCCGAACAGTACGGCAAGCGCATATGAACCCCTTACGCGGAAAGCAAATTCCGAAATCGCCCGTAGCGGCTCGCCGTATTTTCTGTAATAATAGTCGACAAGCTTTGTAGCTACCTCCGTATCCGTTTCGGAATAAAAGGTATAACCGCGTTTAATAAGCTTCTCTTTCAGCTCGGAATAGTTTTCTATTATGCCGTTGTGTACCGCAACGACCGAACCGTCGTCGTTGGCGTGCGGGTGAGCGTTGTTTTCGTTGGGAACGCCGTGCGTAGCCCAACGCGTATGACCTATGCCGCACAGACCTTTAATTGTTTTACCGCAAGATTTTACTTTTTTCTTTAATTCGGTAAGCTTTCCGTGCGCTTTGATTATCTCTATTTTGCCGATTGCGTTAACGACGGCAAGACCCGCCGAATCGTAACCCCTGTATTCAAGCTTGGTAAGCCCGTCCAAAAGCACCGGAACGGCCTGTTTTTTACCCAAATATCCGACAATGCCACACATTTTAAATGCCCTCCGTCAAACGGCGTAGCCCTTTTTCGTCAACACCTCCGAAACCTGCTTCGCGTAGGTCTTGGCCGCCCTTTCGCTTTCCGCCTCGACCATTATTCTTATAAGAGGTTCCGTACCCGACGCACGGTAAAGTATTCTTCCGTCGCCGTTAAGTTTTTCCTCGACGCGTTTGACCGCCGCAAGAACGTCCGCGTCGTTTTCGGCTTTTTCCCTATCCGCGACTTTAACGTTTAAAAGCACCTGAGGATATATTTTTACGGGAGATACAAGCTTTGAAAGCGACAAATTTTTCGCCATCATTACTTCCATTACTTTAAGACTTGTAAGTATTCCGTCGCCGGTAGTTGCGTATTTGGAAAAAATAATATGTCCCGACTGCTCTCCGCCGAGGCGGTAGCCGTTTGCCGACATTTCTTCGTAAACGTGCTTGTCCCCTACCGGCGTAATTTTATAATCTATGTCCGCCGCGTCGAAGGCCTTGTAAAGCCCCGAGTTGGACATTAGAGTCGTAACAACTGTATTTGTCAGAAGTTTGCCGCGTTCCTTCATATATGTTGCGTAAACGAACAAAATCTGGTCGCCTGTGACTAATTTTCCGTTTTCGTCCACGCAAAGACACCTGTCCGCGTCGCCGTCGAATGCGAAGCCTACGTCAAGCTTTTTTTCTTTGACAAGCTTCTGCAATCCTTCTATATGCGTAGAACCCGCGTCTTTATTGATATTCAGTCCGTCGGGCTCCGCATTGATAACGTAAGTTGTCGCACCGAGAGCCTCGAAAACGGATTTGGCAATATTCCAAGAGCTGCCGTTTGCACAGTCAAGCCCAACCTTTACTCCCCTGAAAGAATACATACCCAGAGAAATAAGATATCCGATATAGCGGTTTCTGCCCGCCGCATAGTCGACAGTCTTACCTATTTTGTCGCGCTTGGCGTAGGGAAGATAAGGATAATCCTGCCCGAACACGTTTAGCTTTCCGTCGATATAATCCTCTATAAGCGAGGTGGTCGCGTCGTCCATCTTCTCGCCGTTGGTGTTTATAAGCTTTATGCCGTTGTCGTAATAGGGATTATGGCTTGCGGATATCATAATTCCGCAATCAAAGCCGTCGACCCTCGTAATGTATGCTACGGAAGGCGTCGTCGTGACGTGAAGCATATAAGCGTCCGCGCCGGACGCGGTAAGTCCCGCTACAAGCGAAAACTCGAACATGTAGCTTGATCTTCTAGTATCTTTGCCTATAACCACCCTGACGGGCGCGCCGTCCTTTTCCTTTATCTTACCGAAATACCAGCCGAGGAATCTTCCCACCTTGTAGGCATGGTCTGCGGTCAGCGTTATGTTGGCTTCGCCCCTGAAACCGTCGGTTCCGAAATATTTTCCCATTTTTTCTCTCTAGTTCTTTTTAATTAAAATACCGTCGCTTTTCAAAATACTGTCGGGCGGAACTACGCCCCTTACAAACGAAAGCGGATAAATATTCGTGTTCCTGCCGACGACCGTACCCGGGTTCAACACGGCGTTACAGCCTACTTCGGCAAAGTCGCCTATCATGGAGCCGAGTTTTTTCAGCCCTGTTTCAATTTTTGTTTCACCCTTGACGGTTACCGGAGTTTTATCCGCCTTCACGTTAGAGGTCACGGCGCCTGCGCCCATGTGCGCCTTATAGCCCAATATGCTGTCCCCCACGTAATTGTAATGCGGCGTCTGCACGCAGTCGAATAAAATTACGTTTTTAAGCTCGGTAGAGTTTCCTACGACGCAATTTTCACCTATCAGCGCACAACCGCGTATATACGCGCACGGGCGCACTTCAGTACCCGCGCCTATAATGCACGGTCCGATGATATTCGCCGCACGGGATACGGACGCCGTTTTATGCGCCCATACTTCGGGCAGAATTTCCGTATATTCGCCGCCGTGAAGTGTTTTGCCCAGTTGCGGAATATAATTTTTAAGCTTTTCAAGCGCCTCCCAAGGGTACCCGAACGATGAAAGATAATCCCCCGCCAAAGTGTGTGCAAGGTCAAACAAATCGCACGTTTTCACCAAGAGAAACCCCTCCGTATGCGTATGAAACGCTATTTTATCATTTTTTATTTTACCGCTTAATACAGTCAAAGTCAACAATTATGCCGTTATATTTGTGAAACATAAAAAATTTAGTCGAATTTTGCGAAAAGCGTCACATAAATAAGTATGCGCATTCGCCGAGTTTTGTTGCATAAAAAAAGTCAGACCTAAGTCTGACTTTTATGCGGTTGCACCGTCCTTGTCACTTTTTATTACCCCGCCGAAAAACTTTTCCGCGGCAAGCAAGGAATCGCTGAATTTAAGCTTTATTTCCAGAACGCCGCCTTCGCGGACGTTGATATTTTCTATAAGCTCGCAAATAATTTCGCGCGAAAGACTTTCAAGCCCCCTGTGCTTTTTGAAATTTTCTATAAATTCACTGCCGGCGCGCCTACCGTTTTTGCAATCGTCCAGATTCTTTTCCGCCTGTTTAACGGCGCTTTCAGCCTGCGAAAGCAAATTTTCATATCTATCTTTAAGCGAAAAATACTGCTCTTTATTTAAAATGCCGCTCTTATAATCCGGATACAGGTCAAGAAGAACGGTGCGGGTTTTCTCCACTTCGCGCTGCTTTTGCTTTAACTCTTTTTCAAAGCTTTTCAGCCTTACCCCCGCGGCTTCGGCTTTGCGCGTTGCCGTCTCCAACCTGTCAAAGTCGACCGCCAGAGAAATGTACTTATTGAGAAAGCTTAAAACCGCTTCCTCCAAATCGTCTGCCCTTAACGTGTGTTTTGTGCAGAACCCTCCGTGAAATTTTTTATAAGTCGAACAAACGTAGTAGTCGTAAATTTTGTTCGGCTGAGTCACTGTGCGCTTTTGCATTGCCCTGCCGCAGTCCGCGCACTTTAAAAAGCCCGAAAATAAGGACAGTCTGTCCGCGTGCGGCGAAGTGCGCGTATCGCGCTTCAAAAGTTCGCCGACCTTGTAAAAATCTTCACGGGATACAATCGCCTCATGGGTGTTTTCCACCCTTATGCGTTTTTCTTTGCCGACAGGTCGGGATACGTGAATTTTATAGCTTATTGTTTCGTTCTTTTTTTGGACGAGATTGCCGATATAAACTTCGTTTACGAGAATACGCCGAACCGTGGAGTCGCACCAAAGCCCGTCGCCGACGCGCGCGGAATTTTGCGCTTTTCTGTACGCCGAGGGATTGGGTATGCCCTTTCCGTTAAGCAAACGGGCTATCCCGATGACGCTGTAACCGCTTAAAAATTTCGCAAAAATCATACGCACGGTAGCCGCGGCGCATTCGTCTATGACAAGCTTGTTTTTATCGTTTTCGTCTTTCCTGTACCCGTAAGCGGCGAATGAGCCGATAAATTTGCCCTGTTTTCTTCTTATATCCAGCGAAGTGCGCACCTTTACCGATATGTCGCGGCAGTACTCGTCGTTAATTATGTTTTTAAACGGAACCAAAACATTGTTCATGGACTGCGGCGCGGAAACACTGTCGATTGCGTCGTTTACGGCAATGAAGCGCACGCCGAAAAGCGGAAACACCGTTTCGAGATATTTGCCCGCTTCGACGTAATTTCTGCCGAAACGCGACAAATCTTTCACTATCACGCAGTTTATTTTTCCGCCCGTAACGTCGCCTATCATCCTGCCGAACGCAGGCCTTTCGAAGTCCGTTCCGCTCCAACCGTCGTCTATATAGAAATCGTAAAAATTTAAGGACGGATTTTCAGAAACGAATTTTTCCAGTAAGGCTTTCTGCGACGAAACGCTTTCGCTTTCGGGCTTGTCGCCGTCCTCCTTGGATAAACGGATATAAAGCCCCGCGCGCCACTCGTCTCTGCGGCGTGTCGGGGTAGACTGAATGCTGTATTTACTTGTTCTTGCCATATGTACGCTTATCGGCGTCGGCGGTTTAACACGGCTTGATTATACTATTTCAACGCGCGCGCCGCAAGCTTATTGCGCGTCGTAAGCGGCGGCAATTTTTACCAGTTTTTCTTCCAAAACGGGCGCTTCGGGCGAAAATACGGCTTCTATTGTTATGTTCCTATAAGTAAATAGGCAAATGCCGTTGCAATAATTCAAATCTTGCTTCGCGCTTACGGAAACGCCGCCGCGCGAATACCCGCGCTGTTTTACGGAATAAGCTGTTTTACGCATATACCGTTTTTTCCCTTTTTTACGCGGTTTAATACGGTAGACAAAAATAAAGACGGATTAAAAATCCGTCCGAATTAACAAGTTTATAAATTGTCCCAGTTTTTGTCCTTTTCGCTTAATTTTAGCGGCGTTCCGTCGGGAAGCGTATATCCCTCCGGTGAAGCGGAGCCGCGGTAACTTCCTACGACGCCCCAATTTACGCCTATACCCGGGTCGTTCCAGGCAATACCGCCCTCGTCGTCGGGGTGATAAAAATCGGTTACCTTATAACAAAATTCAGCCGTTTCCGAAAGCACCAAAAAGCCGTGTGCAAAACCTTCCGAAATATAGAACTGCTTTTTATTCTCCTCCGTAAGCTCGACGCCGTACCATTTACCGTAGGTTTTACTGTCCTTGCGCATGTCGACCGCCACGTCGAAAACACTGCCTTTAATGACGCGCACAAGCTTACCCTGCGGAAATTTTTTCTGAAAATGCAAGCCGCGCAACACGCCCTTCGTGCTCATAGACTGGTTGTCCTGAACGAAATTCATGTTAAGCCCAGCTTCTTCCATATCGCGCTTGTTGTAAGTTTCCATGAAGTAGCCGCGGCTGTCGCCGTGAACTGCGGGCTGTATGACGTAAAGACCCTCTATGGGCGCTTTTTCAACCTTAATCTGCCCCATATTTTATCTCCTTTAAGTAGCGTGCCAGCGCGTCCTTCCAGTCGGGAAGCATGGAAAAGCCGTTCTCGGTAAGTTTGCTTTTATCGAGTCTGCTGTTGAACGGGCGCGGCGCCTTGTTCAAGCCGTACTCCTCCGTTGTAACGGGAACAACGTCTGTCGCGTACCATGCCTGTTTGAAAATTTCCACTGCAAAGTCGTACCAGCTTATAAAACCACCGTTGGTCGCATGGTATACCCCGTATTTTTCGGTGACAACCATATCGGCAAGCAATACCGCCAGGTCGTAGGTATATGTCGGCGAGCCTATCTGGTCGTTAACCACGCGCAATTGATTATATTTTTTGCCGAGGTTGAGCATTGTTTTTACAAAATTGTTTCCGTTGAGCCCGAACACCCACGCCGTACGGACTATGAAATATCTATCCAGTAAATTTTTTACAGCCTTCTCGCCGTCGTACTTGGTCTTTCCGTATACGCCGAGAGGATTTGCCTTGTCGTCCGTTTTCCAAGGCTGCGCGCCGCTTCCGTCAAATACGTAATCCGTAGAAATATAAACCATTTTCGCGCCGCATTTCCTACACGCAACGGCTATATTTTCCGTGCCGCCGACGTTTACCGCACGCGCCTTCTCCGCGTTATCCTCGGCGGCGTCGACAGCCGTCCACGCGGCGCAATGCACTACCGCCTCGGGCCGAACGCGCGCAAATACGTTTAAAACACTTTCCGCGTCCGTAATATCCATTCCGGAAATATCTACGCCGACAGCCTCGTGCCCGCGCTTATTAAGTTGTTTTACGACGTCGAAGCCAAGCTGACCGTTAACGCCCGTCACCAGAATTTTCATTACGCATTACCGTACATTTTTTCATAGTAATTTTTGTATTCGCCGGAAATAATATCCTCCCACCATTTACGGTTTTCCAGATACCATTTTACCGTCTTTTTTATACCGTCTGAAAATTTTGTTTCGGGCAGCCAGCCCAACTCGGTATGGATTTTTGTAGGGTCTATGGCATAACGCAAATCGTGTCCCTTTCTGTCGGAAACGTATATTATAAGACTTTCGGGTTTGCCCAGCTCTTTACAGATAAGCTTTACAATATCGATATTGCGCATTTCGTTATGCCCGCCGACGTTGTAGACCTCGCCCGCTTTGCCTTTATGAATTATCAAATCTATCGCTTTGCAGTGGTCTTCGACGTAAAGCCAGTCGCGTACGTTTTCCCCCGTGCCGTAAACGGGAAGCGGCTTATCGTTAAGTGCGTTGGCAATCATAAGCGGGATAAGCTTTTCGGGAAAGTGATAAGGTCCGTAGTTATTGGAACAGCGGCTGACCGTGACGGGAAGTCCGTAAGTCCTGTAATAAGCAAGCGCAAGCAAGTCCGCCGCCGCTTTGCTTGACGAATACGGGCTGCTTGTGTGAATAGGCGTCTTTTCCGTAAAAAACAAATCGGGTCTGTCAAGCGGCAGATCGCCGTACACCTCGTCGGTGGAAACCTGATGGAAGCGCTTTATGCCGTATTCCCTGCACGCGTCCATAAGAGTCGCTGTGCCCAAAATATTCGTCTTTAAGAAAATTTCGGGGTCGGCAATACTTCTGTCCACGTGACTTTCCGCCGCAAAATTGACGACCGTATGCGGCTTTTCCTCTTTGAATAAATTAAAAACGGCTTGTCTGTCGCATATGTCGATTTTGACAAAACGGAAATTTTTATTGCCCTCTACCGACGCAAGCGTGGAAAGATTGCCGGCGTACGTCAGTTTATCCAGACAGACCACGCGGTAATCGGGATACTTTTTCAGTATGTGGAATATGAAATTGCTTCCTATAAATCCGGCGCCGCCGGTTACGAAAATCGTCATAATTTTACCTCAATCCGTCTATGAATTTGCCGTCCACAACGTCCTTCAAATATTGACCGTACTGGTTTTTTTTCATCGGCTCGTACAGGGCGAGCAGCTGTTCTTTTGTTATCCAACCGTTCAAATATGCAATTTCCTCAGGACAGGCAATTTTACGGTGCTGGTGAGTTTCCACCGTGCGGACGAAATTGGTAGCTTCCACAAGACTGTCGTGCGTGCCCGTATCCAACCAGGTAAAACCCTGACCGAGAATTTCCACATTCAGTTCGCCCTTTTCAAGATATATACGGTTGAGGTCGGTAATTTCCAACTCTCCGCGGGCGGACGGTTTAAGCCGCTTCGCGTATTCCACAACGCTGTTATCGTAAAAATAAAGCCCGGTCACGCAATAATTACTTTTTGGGTTGGCGGGTTTTTCTTCCAAAGAAACCGCCTTACCGTTTTTGTCGAACTCCACTATACCGAACCTTTCGGGGTCGTCGACGTAATAGCCGAAAACCGTCGCGCCTTTTCCGTCTTTTGCGTTTTTTGCGGCTTCTTTAAGTCTTTTTTTAAGTCCGTGGCCCGCAAAAATATTATCGCCCAAAACCATTGCGACGCTGTCCTTGCCGATAAATTTTTCGCCGATAACGAAAGCCTGCGCAAGCCCGTCGGGCGAGGGTTGAACGGCGTAACTTAAATTTATGCCGAAAGATTTTCCGTCGCCGAAAAGCTCCTCAAACCGCGGCAAATCCTGCGGGGTGGAAATAATAAGTATATCCCTTATGCCCGCATTCATAAGCACGGACAGCGGATAATATATCATGGGTTTGTCGTAAACCGGAAGCAATTGCTTGCTTGTTACCATTGTAAGCGGATAAAGCCTTGTGCCGCTTCCTCCGGCTAAAATTATACCTTTCATTCTTCTCCTTCCGCTTCGCTTGTCTGTTCGTTTTCGGTCTGAATTTCTTCATTTTCGACCTGTCCGGCTACAGCGGGCGAGCTTTTACGCTTGAATATTTTTCTGAACAACGACGCGACCGATTTGTAATTTACGGCGGCGTAAACAACAAACAATCCGGCGTAAACCGCACAGCCTATCCAAAGGCTGAGCAATGAAGCGCAAAGGATAAACCCTACCGTCATTACACCTTCTACGATAAATTCTTTTATTATCCTTATGCGGATAGTCTTCATTACGAAAATTTCGGACAGAACCGAATTGAACATTATTACGAAAACCACGCAGCCCAAAAGCGCATAAAGATTATTGAACGCATAAGCGCACAAAACAAACAACGCCGCGCCGACCGCAATTGAAACGGCGTTGGCAAGAAGCATAAGCTTTTCTTTGCGGTAAACCTTCAAATAATTGTTCGTAAGCAAGCTTACTTTTGACGAAAATATAATTATCGGGAGCAAAATTCCAAGGTATTGCAAGCTGGCAGAATACTGCGGAAGCCACAAATCGAGAATGTAACAGCCGACAAAATAAAATATCATTACGAAAAACAACAGCGGCGATAGTATATTGCGTATACTTTTGTACATTTGCGGAAGTTTATCCCGTTCTATGCGCTGTAAAGACGGGAATAAAACAACGCTTATTGCCGTCACGAAAACCAGAAAAACGTTAGATACGCTGAAAGCAAAAGAAACTTTGCCGAACAGCAGCTCGTCCCAACGCCACTGGATAATCATTTTCGCCCCGCCTATCAGAAGCATTGCAGACCAGTTCGCCATCATTAAAATTATGCCTGACGAAACGTTTATTTTATATTCTTTAAACGCTTCCTTAACAGGCAGAGATTTACCGAAAAACAGTCCGCGGTTGAATATTATTGCGATAACTATTGCGACCGCGTCACCCAGTAAATCCGCTATGCAATACCAATAAAAATCGTTTACCCGCAACGCCAACAGAATTACCACCGTTAAACCGTAAGCAAGACGCTGGGCAATTATCATGAAAACGTACTTGATTATACGGTTGGTAATCTGGAACATATACGAACCGTAAGTTACAAGATTTTTGGTAATTACGCCTGCGGATACAAGCATTATTATAATTTTGCTGTTGCCGCCTATCGCAACCAGCGCCACTATTACGGCAACAGCCGAAACGACGCTTAAAAAAACGGAAAGAATTTGAAGCTGTGAAAGTACCCTTCTTTTGTCTATTTCGTCATAGTCGTACTTGGAATAGCGTAAAACAAGCCCGTCCAACAATCCGAAATGAATTACCCCGACATACCCGACGTACAAAACGTAAATCTGCCAGTAGGCATACTGAAACTCGTCGACAAACTTCGGTACTATCAAAGTAAGCACAAAGCTTACCGCTAAGGATAATATTTGCGCCGCAATAGATAAGATTACGTTTAACGTAAATTTTTTTGTGGTAATTGTTTTAGGCATTTAATTTTAACAAATATCGGGATCGTTCATAATTTCGGAAAAGACGTCCCATTTTACATTATCGAAATTGTTACTGTAAAAATATATTTTCCGTTTAAGGAGTTTGGCTGCGCCCTTATCCAATCCGGATAAACGCCGTTTTAAAATGACAAGATTTATATAAAAAATCCTCCAAAGCCGCCAACGCAGTCTTCCGTAAAACTCTTTATAATCTATTACGCGGTTCGTATAATGCACAATATTACTTTTAAGCTTTTTTGCGTTGTCGTCGCTGCGGTTTATGCTTTGACCTACTTTATGATATATCCGTGAAGTTAAATCAACGCCGACCCGAAGTTTCTTTTTTTTCAGTCTGTAACAAAAATTGTAATCTTCTTCGCCGTGAAAAAATTTTTCGGTAAGCAGTCCGTACCCGTTTATATAATTGCAGTCGACCATAAGCGCACAACCCGTGACAAACTGCGCTTTTATATACTTTATATTCTTTTTCTCTAATTTGTCTATTTTTTTCTGAGAAAAATATTTTCTGTCGCCGTACCATTTAAAATTGCCGCCTGCGTTCCACAGTACGCTTCTGTCGTAATTATAGCGTATATCGCAGGTTAACGCCGTTGGCTTATAACGCCCCATAGCTTCAAGCATATTCTTTATACTGTTTTCGGGTACTACAGTATCGTTATTAAGTAAAAGAAGGTATTTATAGTCTTTACCGATTTTTTCCGCCACTCTGTTATTGCCGACTGCAAATCCCAGATTTTTTTCCGATTTTATCAAAGTTATTTCTGTTTTTTCCGTTTTATCGGCGGTAAAACCGGTTAAAGAACAAATGGAAAAACGCCAGTCGCTTTTATTGAGATAAGATTCGAGTTCGCTTAACTGTTCGGGCTTCGACGCGTTATCCAGAATGTAAATATCGTATAAGCATTTAGATACAGATAAAGAATCAAGACATTCTATCGTGTCCTGCGAGCCGTTCCAGTTTAGCATTATTATTGCTAATTCTTTTTGCATCTGATTTCCCCCGTATAAGTTGAAAATATGTTTCAAAAGCAAATAAAAACATTATGGGCAACACAACGCCCGAAACCGTATAAAAATTACAAAAAAACGAAAATAAAAGCGAAGAAAGCAGATAGCTTAACGTTAATTTATACATTCCTTTTAGCTTAAACATAACAAAAATTATATAAATTAACGCGAAAAGAACTATTATATATAAAATTCCGCCCCAGCCCAGGCAATATACGACTTCACCGAACAGTCCCGATACATTGGTAACCCTGTCTTGCCCGCAAGCAAAATCCGGTCCGAAAATCGGATTGACGTAATTTTTATCGCCTGACAACGCTTTTACTATGTTGATTATAACGGTAAACGGAATATTACTATCGCTTGCGTTAGGATGAGTAAAGCAATGATTATTTGCTATAATAGGCGACAACAGATAATAAAAGAAATGCTCTATCGAAAAAGCGAGACTCGAAGAATTATCCGCTCCGCTTGAAGTGAACGAAGGTATAACCGCATATACGACTATAAAAACGCCCAACCCCGCCAAACCGATTACCGCAATATACTTTAATATCCGTTTAACGTTGCTGTCTTTTCTTATAAGCATATACATCATTATATAAACAAAATTTATTAAAATTCCGTATTTGCCGCCATACAGAAAAGCCATAAAAAACGTTAACGCTATTAAACAAAAACTTATAATCTTGCTTTTTATGCTTTTTGAATGGCTCCATAAAAGCGGAGCAATAAGAAACGCAAGCTGACTTAAATGCGCAAAAATTCCGCTTGCTTTTCCTTTTAAATTGCCGAAGCCGTATGCGTTTATATCCCTTAACAAAGAAATGAAATAAGCGGCCAAGCCTATTAAGAAAATAATTATTACAAATTTGTAATTTATGCGTTTTTCAATATCGAATTTCGGTTTTACCGCAACGCGGCACTTAGGAGCATACCAGAAATAACCGAATAAACACGCAACGGCAAACACTACGGCTATAAATCCCAGCAAAACCAGAATAGAAAAATCCGAAACCTTATAATAACCGTAAATGTCGCTGATAATAAGATTGTTTAAATCAATCATTAATAAAAACGTCAAAGCCACTACGGTAAACGGAGTTAAAAATGTTTTATATATTTTTTTATCGACATAAACCATAAAGATTACGGCTAAATTCAATATTATTAACATTCCGATCCTTTAATTGCAAATTTCGGTATAAATGTTTTCCATCAAATCTACGTTGCTTTCCCAATCGTAAAGCTGTTTTACCCTATTTACCGCGGCTTGAGACATGTTGTCCCTAAGCGCTTTGTCCGTGAGCAGCTTATACATATTATCGGCTATCGCGTCGATATCGCCTTTGGGGGCTATCAGTCCCGTTACGCCGTCCTGCACCACTTCGGCAAAGCCGTCGGCATCGCTCACCTGCACGGGGATACCGCACGCCATAGCCTCCACCGCCGCCACACCGAACGACTCGCTGTTGCTTATACTGTTGCTGTTACCGACGGTAAACCTGTTGTAAATTTCGGGCAACAGATTATTGTCTACATATCCGCACAGCGTTATTTTGTCTTGCATGCCGTTTTCGTTTATAAGAGACTGAAGCTCGTCCTTCAATTCTCCCTTGCCGTAAATTTCATAATACAACTTATCCGCCAAATCGGCTTTTCCTTCGTCAATTAATCTTTTATTGAGTTTAATAAAAGCATTGACCGTATCGGCAATTCCGTATTTGGGCGAAAGAGTTTTAACCGTCCCGAAAATTATTTTGTCCTTCGGCTTAAACCCCGACACGGGTTTAAATTTTTCCGTATCAACGCCGAACGGCGTTATCCTGTAATCCCTTTTGACAAGTTTTTCAGCTTGCTTCGCCATGCATTTGCTGGTCGACGCGGCGTAATCGTAATAATTCAAGTTCTTTTTTATTAAATTCATTTTAAAAGAACTTTGATAAGGAAATTCGTAAACGTCGCTTCCCCAGATGTTTAACAGCGCGCTTTTAAGCTTTGCCCTGCGCCCCAACGTGCCGTAGCCGCTTGCATAATGCACGTTTACTACGTCGAATTTTTCACGTTTTACTATTTTTTTTAATTGGGACGCATTCAAATAATAACCAAAAGGAGCGCCGTATTTTAACGCAACAATACGCACAGATTTTTCATACAGACCTATATTGTCGTCAACGTCGTTAGCGCATGAAATAACGGTTACGTCGTGATTGCGTTTTGCCATAGCGTTAGCCCAACGCACTATATGAATACTTTTCGCGGCTGAAATAAACGCAATTTTCATTAATTAAAATCTTCCCGTAAAATCCAAAGTGGAGCATTTTTTAAGCGGCAATTTGACGGGCGCGCCTTCCGCCGCGGACTTATAGACCGCCAAAACCAATTCAAGCGCGTTACGCCCCGCAACCGCGTCGACATAGGGTTTTCCGTCGTGTTCAATTGCGGCAACCATATCTGCAAACAAACTTGTATGCCCGTTGCCGTATACGTTGACAGTTTGTTCGAATAAACCTTTGTTGTCATTATCTGCCGCAGTTTCGTCCGCAAAATCCCACACGTCGATTGCGTTTGTGGATTTACCGCCCAATTTTACCGTTCCGCTTTCACCGAATAAATAAAGCGTTTCCTCTAAATTTTTAGGGTAGACGTTGGTCGTCCCCTCTATCGTTCCTATTGCGCCGTTTTTAAATTTTACAACCGCCATACCTATATCTTCACATTCGAGATAATTATGAAATTGCTGTTTTGTGACGCCGTATACTTCCTCTATTTCGTCGCCCATCATCCAACGCAGAAGGTCTATACCGTGAATGCACTGGTTCATCAGCGCGCCGCCGTCCTGCGCCCAGGTTCCGCGCCATTTAGCCTGGTCGTAATAATCTTTGTTTCTGTTCCAGCGCACGTGAACGGAGCCGTGCGACATTTTACCGAAGCGCCCCTTTTCAAGCGCCTGTCTTGTTTGCTGTACGGCGATATTGAACCTGTTTTGATGGCAGGCGGAAACCTTAACTTTGTTCTTTTCCGCAAGAGCGATAATTTTATCCGCGTCGGAAAGACTCATTGCCATGGGTTTTTCTATGATAACGTTTATACCGTGTTCTATACAGTACAACGCGATTTCGGCATGCTTTCCGCTTTCGGTAGCGATGCTTATAAGCTGCAACCCTAAATTTTCGGCAATCAGTTTTTTGTAATCGGTATAGCGTAAAATACTTTTATCGTTTTCCAGTCCGTGCTTTGCCAAAACTTCTTCCATGCGTTCCGGAATCACGTCGCAGACAGCGACGATTTCAAGATTGTTCGCCACCGCCGCCTTAATATGGTTAGTCGATATTCTTCCGCAGCCGATTAAAGCGTATTTCATAAATCAAAGCACCTCTATATTGTCGCGCTTGGCAATGCTTTTCATGACGTTTTTGGTGTCGAAAACCGCTTTGGCGTTATTTGCTACCAAATTGTAATCTACCTGCTTGGTATGTCCCGCCGTAACAATTACCGCGTCGTATTTTTTTATGACCTCCGCCGTAATGCCGGAAATGCTGTTATAAGTTTTTCCGTGAAAACGGTAAGAGCTTACATACGGGTCGAAGTAGTCGACCGCGCAACCCTCTGCGTCCATCAGTTCGCGTACGGCAAGCGCGGGGCTTTCACGATAGTCGTCGATATCGTTTTTATAAGCCACGCCGAGCTGCAGTATCTTAGCTCCGTTAAGAGATTTTTTATGCTTATTAAGCAAATCTCCCAAACGGCTTACGGTGTATTCGGGCATTTTGTCGTTAATCATCATAGACGACTCTATCATCGAAGTATGGAAACCGTACTCACGCGCCTTCCATGACAGATAATACGGGTCAAGCGGAATGCAGTGTCCGCCCAGTCCCGGACCGGGATAAAACGCCTGAAAGCCGTAGGGCTTTGTTTTAGCCGCGTCGATAACTTCCCAAATGCTTATGCCCATTTTATGGCAAAGCTGGGCAAGCTCGTTTACAAGTCCGATATTGATATTACGGTAAGTATTTTCAAGAATTTTTTCCATCTCCGCAACCGCGGGGGAAGAAACCTCGTGAATATCGCCCTGAAGAACCGCCCTGTACATAGCGGCTATAACCTCGGTTGCGTCCTTACCGATTGCGCCTACTACCTTAGGCGTGTTTTTTGTTTTATAAATGAGATTGCCGGGGTCAACACGCTCGGGACTGAAACCGAGATAGAAATCTTCGCCGCATTTCAGACCGCTTCCTTCTTCGAGAATGGGTTTTAACAATTCTTCGGTTGTGCCGGGATAGGTCGTCGATTCCAATACTACCATCGTATTTTTCTTTAAATATTTTGAAACCGCAACCGCACTGTCGCGGACGTAGCTTATATCCGGCTGCTGATGCGCGTCAAGCGGCGTGGGTACGCATATGGCGATAAAGTCTACGTCTTTGATAAACGAAAAATCGGAAGTTGCAGACAGCATACCGCTTTTGACTATTTGCGAAAGCTCGCTATCGACGACGTCGCCTATATAATTGTGACCTTCGTTTACCATTTTCACCTTAGCTTCCTGAACGTCGAAGCCAATTGTTTTAAAGCCCGCTTTTGCCTTTTCCACGGCAAGCGGAAGCCCGACGTAGCCCAAACCGCAAACGCCTACCACGACAGATTTGTCGGCAATTTTTTTCAATAAAAGTTCTTTCATATTCATAAATTTATCTCCTGAACCGTATCTCCGATTTTTTTATATTTTTCACCGCACTTGCAAACGGCATTATTATCAAAGAAATCAAGCTTTTCTCCGCAAACGCAGACGAACCCTTTCACCCTTGCGGGATTGCCCGTGACCAATGCGTAATCCGGAACGTCCCTGGTAACAACGCTTCCGGCGCCGATAAGCGCATATTTGCCGACGGTATGTCCGCAAATTACAGTAGCATTCGCCCCGACGCTACTGCCCTTTTTCAAAAGCGTTTTACGGTACTCGTTCTTTCTGTTTACGTGGCTGCGCGGATTTATTACGTTAGTAAATACGCAGCTCGGACCCAGAAACACGTCGTCCTCGCATTCTACACCCGTATAAACCGAAACGTTATTCTGAATTTTAACGTTATTACCCAACGTAACCTGCGGAGAAATAACGACGTTCTGTCCTATATTGCAATTATTGCCTATTTTACAACCGCTCATGATATGGCTGAAATGCCAGATTTTTGTGCCGGCGCCGATTTCGCACGGCAAATCGACGTAACTCGATTGATGTATAAACACGTCGTCCATTTAAATTAAATCTCCAAAAGCGATTTTGCGATATATTCGACCTCTTCCGCCGTTAAATACGGATGCATTGGTATGCTTAAAACCGTATCGGACAGCTTTGAAGAAACCTGCAATTTCCCGCTTCTGTCGGGCAAATCCGAAAAAGCGGTTTGCTTGTGCATAGGTTTCGGATAATAGACCATTGTGGGAATATTCTTCTTTTTCAAGCTTTCCTGTATATGCGTACGTTCTTCCCCGCTGTTCAAAATAAGCGTATATTGCGCCCAGCTGCTGCCGAAATTTTCGGGTATAAGCGGAGTTACGAATTTGCCGCCCAGAAGTTGGGTATAACGTTTTGCTATATCGTTTCTTGCGGCATACTCGTATTTTTCAAACGCGTCCAGTTTTTCAAGCAATACAGCCGCCTGAACGGTATCCAAACGGGAATTGTAACCTATACGCACGTTATCGTATTTAAAGGTACCTTTTCCGTGAACCGCAAGCGAACACATTAAATCGTAATAATCTTTATTATCGGTAAATACCGCGCCGCCGTCGCCGTAGCAACCCAAAGGCTTTGCAGGAAAAAACGAGGTTGTGGAAATATCTCCGAAAGAACATGCTTTTTTTCCGCCGATACTTCCGCCGAAGCCCTGCGCGCCGTCCTCTATAATAGGCAGACCGTATTTGTCCGCAACCTTTCTTATTTTTATATAATTTGCGGGCAAGCCGAATAAATCTACCGCAATTATTGCTTTGGGGGTTAATTTCCCGTCCGAAATTGTCTCTTTAACCGCTTCTTCAAGCTTGTCCGCGTCGAGATTGAAAGTCCTCTCCTCAACGTCGACGAAGACGCACGTCGCACCCTCCAAAGCAGGAGTTTCCGCACTGGCGAAAAACGTAAAGTCCGGTACAAAAACCGCGTCGCCGCGCCCCACGTTAAAACAGCGCAATGCAAGCGTGAGCGCGTCTGTGCCGTTTGCACAAGTCAGACAATACTCCGTTCCGCAATATTTTGCAAGTTTAGCGGAAAGCTCGCCCACTTCTTCTCCGCCGATAAAATTGGCTTTTGACAAAACCTTTTCTATACGGCTGTCGATTTTATCTTTAAGCGCCAGATACTGTTTTTGCAAATCGATGAATTGCATTTAATAGTGCTCCTTGTTATGAGATATAGCGTAATTTATAACTTCTTCCAGTTTATCGGTTAAAACGGAATAATCGTAATTTTTTGCCGCGGCAGCTGCATTTGCGCACATTTGCAAATAATCTTCACGCCCCATGTCGTACACCGTTAAAACGCCTTGGGCAATCGTTTCGGGACGCTGGTCCCTCAAAGATATGCCGCAGTTGTATTTTTCAATCAAATCGTAGTTTACGCTTGTGGTGGATAAAACAGGCTTGCCGGCGTTCATATAATCAAACAATTTGTTCCAGCTGACTCCGTAGTCGGAAATCCTTGTCTGTTTAACGCTGATAATATTCAATCCCGCTTTCGAGCATATAAAAGGAATATACTTTTTATCTACCTTGCCTTTGAATTTTACGTTGTCCAAATTATTGGTTTTACAGTATTCTTCCAGTTCGCCCCGTTTATCGCCGTCGCCGTAAATCAAAAACGATATATCCGGCTTATCCTTTAAAAGCTCTGCGGCTTTAACTATCAGATCTACGTAATTAACCGTCCTTACAGAGCCTGCGTATATAACTTTAAAGCTTGCGTCGTTTAAGTCGGCATCGTCGAGAGTAAATTCTTTTCTCTGCGTTTCCTGCAAAGCGACGTCAAGTCCGTTATTTATATAAAAAATTTTGTTTAGGTCGACTTTGTTGTCCCAATTTTTTTCTTTTATATAATTTTTACCGCCTTCCATAGAAAAAATAACGGCGTCAGACAGACGGTACATTCTTTTTTCCTGCGAATAAAGATACTTTATTACCGGGTTTTTATCGGATAAATTTTTATACTCGACAATGGACAAAGGCCACAAATCCCTTATTTCGGAAACGAACGGAATTTTAAACTTTTTTGCAAACGAAAGGATACCTTTGTAATTAACGCAATTACAGTCGGCGACGATTACGTCGGGTTTATCGAATTTTTTCATAACGCGTTTAAAACGCTTCTGGAACTGCAATAAATTTAAGATACGTTTTACGCCGCTGCCCAAATAACCGGAGCATTTGATATGAACGTATTTCAGTCCGTCGTATTCGCGCACGACAAATCTTTCTTTAGTTTCGATCAAATTTATATCCGTATTATGAACGGTACTTGCCGTAATCAATAAAACGTCGTAACCGCGTTCCTGCAAAATCGACGCATATTTTAAAGTCTTAACGCGGATTTCCAGATGCGGCGGCATTGCGTAATGAGAAACAAGCCAAACTTTTTTCATCGATTAAACCACTTCTATTTTTATTTTTTTTGCCGCCTTTTTGCAAGCCGCAACAGCATTTTCGGGAGAGTTGCTTTGCGCAACCACAAACCCCATCCTGTCGGAAGACGATAAAATTTCGCCGCAAGCGTCGCCTTCCTTTTTAAAAAAGCCTATTTCCGTTACTCCCGCGACTTTATACGCTTTTTCCGTTCCGGAAATTTTTGCAATTTTACCCGAATCCGCAGTCAAAAAGACAACGGCGCTCGCTTTTTGCAATTTAGCATTTAAATCCAAAGGAAGATTCAGCGCGTAGCGTATTGTCTGCTCGGTCATGTTTATGCCCGTAGACAGCGGAACAAGATGCGAGGTTATACAGTCGCCGCCCATTCGCGCGCCCATTTCGACCATTTTTGGTCCGTCACGTGTTATAATCATTTCAAGATGCGCCGGACCGTCTGACAGTCCGACAGCTTCACACGCCGCCTGCGCGACGGTTTTGATTTTCGTACAGACGTCTTGTCCGAGAAGCGTCGGCTGCGAATGACCCAATTCCACAAAATGGGGGGCGCCGGTTGTTATTTTATCGGTTATCTGAAGCACGTGCGCGACTTTATTTTCGACAAATACTTCGACTGAAACCTCGGGTCCCCGCATATATTCTTCAACCAATATTTTACCGCTGCGCGACGACCCTGCAACATATTCGTAATTCGAAGCGGCACAATCTTCCGCGCTTTTGCAAAGCAAAACTCCGCGGCTACCCGAGTTATCAGCAGGCTTTAAAATACAGGGGAAACCCACTTCCTTTACCGCCTGCGCCAATTCTTCGAAACAGGACACCTCGCGATATTTCGGCGAAGGCACGCTATTGCGTTCAAAGCGGCGTATCATTTCGATTTTATCGGTACAGTTTAACGCACATTCCTCCGATATGCCCGCAAGTTTGTTTTCCTTGCAGACGTAGGCTATTGTGCGCATAGGCATGTCCGTAGCCATAGTCATAATGCCGTCGGCGGCAAATTCTTTTACAGCTTTGTTCACACCGTCTTTATCAAGCGTGCTGCAATTAAAATATTTATCGGCGTATTGAATACCGACCGCGTTAGGATTATAATCTACAACGCCGACTGTAAGTCCCATTTCTTTCGCTTTCTTAATTGCGGGAACCTGTAAAATGCTTGCCCCGACAACCATCAATCTTTTGTTAATCATAAACCGCCTGTTTCAAACGTTCGTAAATTAAGTCCATATCGTCCGGCGAGTATCTTTGGTCTATCGGTAAAGACAGCATATTTTCAGAAACTTTCTCGGAAAATTTGCAGACTTTTTTAGCATTTTCGTTAATAGGCCATAAAACCGGAGCATATACACCCTGCTTAGCCAATTTCAGTTGGACTTCGCTTTGATTGCTCACAAGAACAGGTAACGAAAAAGGTATTACGTTTTTTTGCAACTTACCGCACAACGGACGCACGGAAGACAAACCATGTAACAAAGCGGATAATTTGTTAAAATTTAAAGTCCGCTTCCGCTTTATTTCTTCGGTATTTAACGATAAAACCGTCCGAATACTTTTATTGTCCGCACTGAATACGCCTGTGTCATTATTAAGCGACAATTCCGCGTCCGAAAACATTTTCCTGTATTCGTTTTTTATATTTTCGTCGCGCGTATTGTTATAAATGTTTTTTAACTTGAAAGCGCCCTCTCTCAGCTGAGTAAACTTGTTTGATACGCTTTTCGCTTCTATCGAAAACTTATTTGAAAGAAATATGCCACCGTTGACTACGCCTACGCTTTTCCTTATGCTTCCGATAAATGCGTCTGCGGGCAAGCAGTAAGCGTCTTCATTCCAAACAGCATGCGTTATGTCGACTATGGAAACGCATTCTTTATGATTTTTTATAAAACCGCCGACCTGATTAATGTCGGTAACTCCGTAGTACAACATAAACAAAACTACGGAATTTTTATAGTCGTTTTTTTCATCTAAAAGCGGATTAAAACTTTCGTCGATAGGATAAAAATTAACCTTGAAGCCTTCAAGCATAAAACCGCCGTACATAGAAATGCAAGACAGCGCGGGAACCCATACGGTTTTTATGCCGCGTTCTTTAAGCATCGCAATTGCCGTTCCCGACACGGCGTCTCTGCCGCAACGTAAAAGCTTAAACGTCGAAAAACCGTTCCAAATGCTTTGTATAGCGCCGTCATCGCCGACGTAATCGAATTCCGAACCGAACTCACGCATCGTCATTACCCTTGCCGTTGCTTTCCTGTTCTTCGACGGCACTTTCAACCCTGTCGGCACTAACGTTTACGTTTTCCTTTTTAACGACGCAAATAAACGTTTTAAAGAAAATTTTTATATCGAACCATAAAGATATATGCTTATCATAGTAATTATCATTATCTATTTTTTGCTGTCCGTCTGCACTGTTACGGAAATACGCCTGATTATAGCCCGTAACCCCGGGACGAAGTTTTAAAAAATCGCGTTCGTCGTCGGCATACTTTTCAAGCCAATCCACGGGATCTGGTCGCGGACCTATAAAGCTCATTTGGAATTTCAAAATATTGAAAATTTGCGGCAATTCGTCTATGGAAGTCTTTCTTAAAAATTTGCCGACTTTCGTAACCCTGTCGTCGTCGTCCGAATTATAAGTCGAACCGTCGTTTAAGCGGATGTCGGGAGCGTTGACCTTCATAGTGCGAAATTTGACCATTTTAAAAGGTTTGCCGTTTCTGCCTATTCTTTTGCCGCAATAAAACACAGGTCCTTTATCGTCCGCTTTAATGGCGATGGCTACAGGTATGCAAAGCAACAGTATAAACGGCAGCGCAGTCAAAGCCAGGAAAAAATCGAAAAGCGGCTTAAAAAAATGTTTATACATTCCGTATTCCTTTTACTATATCGCAATAATTTTGAATAACGTACTCCGCTTCTTCGTCGGTAAGGCAAGTATGCAGAGGTAAGGTTATTTCGTTTGCGAAATAAGCGTACGCGTTGGGATAATCTTTAATATCAAAGCCGAGCTGCTTATAAGCCGTATGCATGGGCAAAGGTTTATAATGCACGTTGCAGGCGATACCGCGCTCCGCCATTTTTATTATAATTTCATTACGCTGCCCGGGCGTAATTCCCGATATACGCGTTATATACAGATGCCCAGAGGAAGAAAAATCTTCACCGTAATGATTTAAAACTTCTATACCGAGCGGTTTAAAAGCTTTGTCATAGGCATTTATAAGCTCTTTCCTGCGCTTCAACATTTCGGGGTAACGCTTCATTTGAGCAAGCCCCATTGCCGCGGCGACGTCGGTCATATTGCACTTGTACCAAGTCCCGACAACGTCATACTCCCACGCGCCGAGCAACGTTTTTGCAAGCGCGTCTTTCGATTGTCCGTGAAGCGACAATAACTGCAATCTGTGATATATATCGTTGTTGTCGAAACCGTTTATATCACGCCAGGTAAGCGCACCGCCCTCCGCGGTGGTAAAGTTTTTAACCGCGTGGAATGAAAATGCGGAAAAATCGGCAATGCTTCCCGCTTTTTTGCCGTGACGCTCCGCACCGAACGCGTGCGCCGTATCGGCCAGCACCACAATCCGCCCGAATGCTTTTTGTATATCGTTGGAAGCATTGAACAAATTTTTTCTTTTGTTGACTATTGAAAATATTTTATCGTAATCGCACGGAATACCAGCAAGGTCTACCGGAATAACGGCTTTGGTTTTCTCGGTTATAGCACCTTCAAGCTTGTCGTAATCCATTTCCAAGCTGTCGGGCTTGGTATCGACCAAAACGACCTTCGCGCCGACATGGCAAATTACCGAAGCGGACGCGGTGTAAGTGTATGCGGAAGTTATTACTTCGTCGCCCTCGCCGATACCCAACAAGCGTAACGCCATCTCCGCGCACGCCGTCTGGGAATTGAGGCACACGGCGCGGTTTACGCCGCAAAAGTCCGCGACTTGCCTTTCAAGTTCCTTGGTTTTCGGTCCTGTAGTAATCCACCCCGAACGCAAAGCGTCGGAAACTTCCTTTATTTCAAGCTCGGTAATATCCGGCGGTGAAAATTTAATGTTCATCTTTAGAAATAAGCCCCATAAAGCCGATAGGCATAATTTTACATTATTACCATTTTATTATACAACAACGGAAAAGCAAATGCAATAAAATTATTTCAATATATAGAATAATGTTCCAAAGAATTGAAATAAGCCTACCGCCGTTTTCCGACCGCATTATCAGTATGCCGCTTTTTTAATAAAAAAAGCGCGGCGGGCGGAATGACGCTATCTCCTTTCGAATTTTTGTGTTAAACCGTTCCGCACCGCCCTGTGCGCTATGGTGTTATTATAGCACCGGCGGGCGCCATTGCCGCCCCCATATTATTTACGTCGGTCACACCGTAATCGCATACTCTGCCCATTGTCGCGCTTGTTATTTTAACGCCGTCGCCCGAGGACGAGACCAGGCACCCGCCTGCGCCTGTGACCGTCCACTGCGCCTGCGGCGGACGCGTACAGCCCAGTTCGAGCGGATATCTGTACTGCCTTTCCGCGGAGGCAAAGTGGCTCCCCGTCGCGGCGACGGCTCTCTTTACGTACCCTGCGTTTACCATCATCGCCGCAAGCATGATACTTTCGCTCATGGTCGAACATGCCGAATAGACGCCGAGAAACGGGAAATTATAATCCCTTGCGGCAAAGCTTGCGGAAATTATCTGATTGAGCAAATCGCCGGAAAGCATTACGTCGATATCCTTTTCCTCTAACCCTCCCTTTTCGATAGTAAGAGAAATTGCGTTGGTAAGCATTTTGCACTCCGCCTTTTCGAAAGTGCTTTCACTGTACATATCGTCGTCGAGGGTTACGTCCGCGTATTCGCCTATTATCCCTTCCTTTTCCTTAGACCCGCATATTGCCGCAAACGAAACTATGCGCGGCGAGTTTTTAAAAAAAACAGTATTGCCTTTTTTCATCATATAAAAAAGTAGACCAAACCAACAAGCACGCCAGAAAATACCCCGAACACTATAATCGCGCCCGCGACGGTAAACATTTTCGCCGCCATGCCGTAAATCCACCCCTCCGTTTTAAATTCTATTGCAGGCGAAGTGACGCTGTTGGCAAACCCGGTAATCGGCACTATAGAGCCTGCGCCTGCGTGTCTGCCTATTCTGTCGTACACGCCGAGCCCCGTAAGAAAGCAACCTATAAAAATGAGAATTACCGAAGTAGTACCCGCCAGCTCGTCGCCGGTCAGCCCCGCGTATTCCAACATGAACCTTATAAACTGTCCTATACAGCAAATAAGCCCGCCTACGCCGAAAGCCGAAAGACAGTTTTTAAAGTGCTGTGTGGGCGGGTCCTGCGTTTTAACGTAATTGAGATAATTTTCGTTATTGTTTTCCTTCGTCTTGCCTGTCATTTTTCATTCCTCCGGTTTTGCCCGTCTTAATAAAGCTTTCGCGCTCGTCGCGGCGTGAAAGGTCGAATTCCCGCCTCATTGCCTGTACGCCCTGTCGTTGAAATACAAAGTCACTTTTTCGGGCATAACGTGCGACATTATTCTGTAAGCCGAATTTTTAAAACCGCACGCCTTGACAACGGGCGGCTTGTCCGAAATAAGAACCGCGTATATATCCTCCGCAACCTCGGCGGGAGACATGCCCTTTTGCTCCATATCCGCAAGCGCGGCGACCGCCCTGTTCAGATTGGACGCATAGGATTTATTTTCGTCGTCACTATACACCTTGCGCTTGAAGGTGAAGCCCGTCGCCGTACCGCCCGGAAGAAACGCGGTTACTTTTATGTTGTAAGGCTTCAACTCGCAATAAGCTTCGCGCACAAGCATTTCGAGCGCGGCTTTGGAGGCGGAATAAAACGCGTCGAACATAATAGGAACGTCGCCCCCGATAGAGCCGACAAGAACTATTCTTCCGCCCCTGTCCTTCATAAACGGAATAGCCGCCTGCATTGCTTTGAGCGCGCCGAAAAAGTTTACGTCGAAAAGGTAACGGTAATCGCTTTCCTTTGCGTACTCTATGGGCGCCGCCATAGAAAAACCCGCGCAATATACAAGGACGTCTATCCCGTACTTTTTGCCCACTGTGGATATGGCGTCCGTAAAGGTGCTGCCCGCAACGACGTCCGCTATTACGCTTTTGACCTTAGCGCTTTTACAGGGAGTGCGCGAAACGTTAATTACGTTCCAACCGCGGTTGGCAAGCCTTAAACATGTTTCACAGCCTATGCCGGAACTGCCGCCTACGACAACCGCCGTCGATTTGTATTTTTTTTCCATACAACTATGTTGCGGAAATTCGTTTAAATTATACGCGGTTTAACCGAAAGCGAGGTCGAGAATCATCATCAACGCAAATCCGGCTATAATACCCGCCGTCGCGCGTATCTTGCCCGAGGAAAAGGATTCGGGAATAAGCTCCGACGCGACAACCGCAACCATGGCGCCCGCGGAAAACGAAAGCGCCCACGGAAGAATACCCGTCACAAACGTAACCGCAAGCGCGCCCGTAACGCCCGCGACTATTTCCACCGCGCCCGAAAGCTGACCTATAAAAAAGGATTTAGCCCTGCTCATGCCGTTTGCCCTTAACGGAAAGGCGACGCACATACCTTCGGGGAAGTTCTGAATTCCTATTCCGACGGCAAGCATAACAGCCGCAACCGCCTCCACGCTTCCGCCCGACGACAGAGCGCCGAACGCCACGCCCACGGCAAGCCCTTCGGGAATATTGTGCATCGTCACGGCGACGCACATGACGGCGCAACTGCGCTTATTTGCATTGCCCGAAAACAAATTAAGCTTCCCAGAAACAACGTCTGTGACGATTATAAGCAGTCCGCCGAGCACGAAACCGCAGGTAAGTACAAGATATGAAAATTCACCCGACATTTCGATGGCAGGCAAAAGTAACGAAAAAAAAGTAGACGCAAGCATTATGCCCGCCGCGCTGCTCATCATAAGCGCAAACGTGCCGGTGCCTACCTTTTTGCAAAAGACGACCAAAAGCGCGCCCGCCGCCGTCAACGCCCATGTGAACGTTGTAGCAATCAGAGCTTGCAACCAGCCGTCAAGATTGTAAAATGCTTCCACAAAATTTTATCTCCGAGTAAAAATACAGTTATTATATCCTATGCGCACAGAAAAAAGCGGCGTGAAGTTTCACGCCGCTTAAAGCATAATAAATTCAAATGCTTTTAACGTTTAAGTTTTTGTAAGTCGTAAATCTTACGGTATAACCGTTTGTCTCGACGGGTTCGCTTTCGTACACCAATGTGAAATCGGGATTTAAGTCCAGATTTTCAAAGAACGCGTCCGCACCGCCCACGGCGTCTACCTTTGTCACCAGCACCTCGTCGCAGTAAGGCAAAAGCGTTTTGTACATCATGGCTCCGCCTATAACGTACACTCCGTCATTATCGTATTTTTTTATCTCGGAAAAAAGCTCCTCCAAAGAACGGACGATAATACAGTCGCCGCGCTCCTCTCCGTCGGGGTAAAGAACGATATTGGTGCGGTTTTTCAACGGATTGCCGCCGGGGAAAGATTTTAAAGTATTCGACCCCATAACGACCACGTTGCCCGTAGTGGTTTCCCTGAAAAATTTCATATCCGCAGGTATGGAAAACATTAGTCCGTTGCTTTTTCCTATACCCCAGTTTTTATCCGCATGTAAAATAGCTTTCATTTAAATCACTCCGCCACAGGTATAACGTATTTTTTTTCGTTGTATTTATAATCTGCAAGCTTGAAGCTGTCCACCGTAAAGTCGTAAAAGTTTTTAATATCTTTGTCCACTTCCAACTTCGGCGCGGCGTACCGCGGCATATCTATTATCTCTTTGACTATCGGGACGTGTCTGTCGTAAATATGCGCGTCCGCGATTACATGCACAAGCTCGCCCGCTTTCAGACCCGAAACCTGCGCAAACATTATCAAAAGCACGGCGTACTGGACTACGTTCCAGTTATTTGCCGTAAGCATGTCGTTCGAGCGCTGGTTTAAAATGCCGTTTAACGTATCTCCGCTGACGTTGAAGGTCATGGAATAGGCGCAGGGATAAAGGTTCATTTCGTGCAGGTCTTGAAAATTGTAAATATTTGTCATAATGCGACGGCTGGCGGGATTGTTTTTCAAGTCGTACAGCACCCTGTCGACCTGGTCGAATTCCCCTTCCTTATACTTGTGCTTTACGCCAAGCTGATAGCCGTACGCCTTGCCAATACTGCCGTTTTCGTCCGCCCACTGGTCCCAGATTTTTGAATTTAAATCCCTTGTATTATTGCTCTTTTTCTGCCATATCCATAAAAGCTCGTCTATGCAGGATTTGAAAAAAGTGCGCCTTATAGTAAGAATGGGAAACTCTTTCCGTAAATCGTACCTGTTGACTATACCGAATTTTTTCACGGTATGGGCGTCCGTACCGTCGCTCCACTTGGGGCGAACATTCAAATCCGTGTCCCATACTCCGTTTTCCATAATGTCGCGCATATTCGATATAAATATGTCGTCTGCTCTGCTCATAGTAATCTCCGTGCTTAATATTTTAACACCCGACCGAAAATTAGTCAACCTTTGTAAGGAAACAAAAAAAACGGTAAATTTATCGATTTTCAACAATTTGTTTAAATTGACGGATAGAAAAGCTTTTTGTCAATTGTTTTTCGGGTAAACCTCTCTTGATTTTTTGTATTGTAATCTTTTTGGGAAAGCCGTCGATATCCATACGTAAAAGTTTTAAAAATTTTGGTGGATTGTACGGGAAATTACGTCGTTCTGCTGCTCGCGCGTGAGCTTGTTGAAATTAACCGCATAGCCGGAAACCCTTATCGTAAGCTGCGGATATTTTTCGGGGTGCGCCTGCGCGTCCAGAAGCGTGTCGCGGCTGAAAACGTTTACGTTGAGATGATGACCGCCGTCGGTGACGTACCCGTCCAGCATGTGGACAAGGTTATTTACGCGCTCTGCACTCTCTTTACCGAGCGAGGCCGGCGTAATGGAAAACGTATTAGAAATTCCGTCGCGCGCGTATTCATACGGAAGCTTTGCAACCGACTCCAAGGAAGCCAAAGCGCCGTTGTTATCCCTGCCGTGCATGGGATTTGCCCCGGGTGCGAGCGGCTCTCCCGCCCTTCTGCCGTCGGGGGTATTGCCCGTATTTTTACCGTACACGACGTTGCTTGTAATCGTAAGAACGGAAGTTGTCGGCACGCTTTCACGGTAGGTGTAGTTACTTTTTACCTTACCCATAAAGGTTTTCAAAAGCCAAACCGCAAGCTCGTCCACCCGGTCGTCGTTGTTGCCGTACTTGGGATAGTCACCCTCGATTTTGAAATCGGTAACAATACCCTCCCCGTTGCGTACGGGGTAAACTTTTGCGTATTTGATTGCCGAAAGAGAGTCCGCCGCGCACGAAAGCCCCGCGATACCCGTAGCGAAAAATCTTCTGACCTCGGTGTCGTGCAAAGCCATTTCAAGCGCTTCGTAACTGTATTTGTCGTGCATATAATGGATAAGATTCAATACGTTGACGTAAAGTCTCGCCAGCCAGTCCATCATCTGCTCGTACTTTTCTTTCACCTCTTCGAAATCAAGCGCGCCGTCGCCTGTAACGGGAGAAAATTCCGGAGACACCTGCAAAGCCTTGCCCGTGGTTTTATCCTTTATAAGCTCGTCCTTGCCGCCGTTGATAGCGTAAAGAAGACACTTTGCAAGATTGGCGCGCGCGCCGAAAAACTGCATGTCCTTACCCACGCGCATACAGCTTACGCAGCACGCTATACAATAATCGTCACCCATTTCGGGGCGCATCAAATCGTCGCTTTCATATTGGATTGCGGAAGTTTTTATCGAAGTCTGCGCACAGAATTTTTTAAACGCTTCGGGCAGATTTACCGACCACAAAACCGTAAGGTTGGGTTCGGGCGCGGGTCCGAGATTTTCAAGCGTGTGCAAAATTCTGAAAGAAGATTTTGTTACGAGAGTTCTGCCGTCCACGCCCATACCGCCGATAGATTCCGTAACCCAGGTCGGGTCGCCGGAGAACAGCTCGTTATATTCCTTGATGCGCATGAACTTTATAATTCTCAGCTTCATTACAAAATGGTCTATAAGCTCCTGCGCGCCCTCCTCGGTCAAAATTCCGCGCTCTATGTCGCGCTGGATATAAATATCGAGGAAGGTGGAATTTCTGCCTATTGACATTGCCGCGCCGTTTTGGTCTTTGACCGCCGCAAGGTAGCCGAAATAAAGCGCCTGAATAGCTTGCGCCGCCGTTTCCGCGGGCGATGAAATATCGCGGCCGTAAATTTCGGCAAGCTTTTTTAACGCTTTAAGCGCTTTAATCTGCTCTGACAGTTCTTCGCGGTTGCGTATTTTGTCCGGCGTCATATCGCCGTCGGTTAAAAGCTTGTCGCGCTCCTTACGCTCGATAAGGTAATCTACGCCGTACAAAGCAACGCGGCGGTAGTCGCCCACTATTCTTCCCCTGCCGTATGTGTCGGGAAGTCCCGTAAGGATATGTGCGCGGCGGGCGCGGCGCATTTCGGGTGTGTATGCGTCGTAAACGCCGTCGTTATGAGACTTGCGGTAATGCGTAAATATGTTTTTAACTTCGGGGTCGATTTCGTAACCGTACATATTTAAAGCCTGTTCCGCCATTTTTATTCCGCCGAAAGGCTGCAACGCGCGTTTAAACGGCTTATCGGTCTGCAAGCCGACTATTTTTTCAAGCTTTTCGTCTATATATCCCGCCGCATGCGAAGTAAGCGTGGAAACCGTTGAAGTATCCGCGTCGAGAACGCCGCCCGCTTTTCTTTCCGCTTCGGACAGCTTTAAAATTTCTTCCCAAAGCTTTTTAGTCGCCGCGGTAGGCGGCGCAAGAAATTGCCCGTCACCCTCGTAAGGGGTATAATTAGACTGGATAAAGTCGCGTACGTTGACTTCTACGCTCCATTTGCCTTTTTTAAAACCTTCCCAAGCTTTACAATCCATAAGTTTACCTCGTCAAAATTAATTTCGCGTTGCGTATACGCTCCTCCGTAGGCGGAAGCGCACCTTTCAACTGATAGGGAATACCCTGTTTTTCGTACTTTACCTCACCCATTGAATGATAGGGTAAAATTTCTGTTTTTTCAACGTTTTTAAGCGTGTCAATAAATTCTTTAAGCCTTTTAAGATATTTATCGTCGTCCGTTATTCCGGCGGCAAGCACGTGCCGTATCCAAACGGGCTTGCCCGTTGCCGAAAGATACCGCGCAAAATCCAATACGTTTTTGTTGGAATGACCCGTAAGCTTTATATGCTCTTTCTCGTCGATATGTTTTATATCCAGCAAAACCAAATCGGTATATTTCAAAAGCCCGTCTATTTCCGCCGTGTTGTTTTTATCAAAAGTAATACCCGAAGTATCGAGCGCGGTGTGTATACCCCTTTGCTTCAACAGAGAAAAAAGCTCGGTTACGAATTCTGTCTGCATAAGCGGTTCTCCGCCGCTTACGGTAACGCCGCCGTCCGACATATAGCTTTTGTATTTTAAAGCGTTTTCAAACACCTCTTTGGGAGAAAACTGTTTTCCCGCGGAAAATTGCCATGTGTCGGGGTTGTGACAGTACAGGCAGCGCATGGGGCAACCCTGCATAAACACGACAAAACGTATACCCGGCCCGTCGACCGTGCCGAAGGATTCGAACGAATGAATGTAACCTTTCATAATTTTTCCGTAAAGAACAAAAAATGGGCGGTTTTAATAACCATGCCCAGACGAACGACAAACGTTACAGGAACGGCTTCCCTGCGGTTGGTCCGCAAAACTCGTCAGTTGCCGCCTGCCTTTAAGTTATTACCATTTTAACAGACGGATATGCCGATGTCAAATAAAAACACTAAATATTGTATAAATAATTTTTTATCAATACTATATGTTGTGTTATGAGTTTACCCTTATCCGTCACCAAGTAACCTCCCAAGTGAGAAGGCTGTCAGATCCTTCACTGCGTTCAGGATGACATAGCGTGCGTTAAGAATAATAGTGTATTTATGTCATTCTGTCCGAGGCTTGCCGACGGTTTGCGCACCGTATTGTCATTCTGTCCGAGGCTTACCGACGGTTTGCGCACCCTATTGTC
>CAJTRW010000004.1:42847-78345 GCA_910578765.1 uncultured Christensenella sp. | reverse complement strand
GATATAATGATTGTACGATAAACAGTAATTTAGCGGAGTAAGTTATGAAAGATAAGTCTAACAAAAGAATTTCACCGCTCGGTATAAAAGGCAGCATATTGTTTACAATCGTAAATTTAATTTTTATATTCGTTGCTACTCTTATGTTTATAAGCTATTCGGACTGCTTAAAAATTCAAAAGGCAATAAACCGTGGCGTTACGGCGGAAGCGGAAATTGTCTATCTTCAAAAACGTAGCTTATCGAGAGGAGCTTACGACTTGATATGCCGTTATGTCGATGAAAATGGAATAATATACGAATGTGCTTGCGGAAAAGGAAGTTACTATGACTACACACAAACAGCACTTGATGAACAACGCATAGGTGAAAAAGTCGAAATTTATATCGGCGAAATAAGACACGGCAATAAAGGTGTTTGTTGGGCAGTAAGTTACGGTAAAGATGTAAACGCAAATACGCAGTTGGCTTGGGGAATAGTGTGTATCTGCTTAATATTTGTTATGTTCGTGCTGTTATCATTGTATCTGCTATTCTTTTACGATAAATTACCTTTCATAAAACGAAAGACAGAATAAGATAAATTTAAATTTATCCTTCCAAATAGTTTGTAGTAAAAAGCTCTCGAACATATCGTTCGAGAGCTTTTGTTCTCGTTTGAAAGTACAACTCTTAAAAATTTAGTATTTAATTCCCTATGGGAATTGTGCTTTACCCGTCGCTTTTAAGTATTTTGTTTTTATTTCTTTTTGTCGTCTTTGTCGTTGTTTTCTTTGGACTTTACGGTGTATTCTATTGCCGTATTCGCCTTGCACAGTTCGTTTATAAATTCGTCGTACCATTCTTCTTTTACTACAATTACAATAAATCCGTTGTTTTTGAAAAACACGCTCAGTTTATTTGTGGTACGGTCTAAAATTACTGAGTTGATTTCTTCTGTCTTATATTTGCTTTTAATTATGCCGAAGCTTGTGGTTAATATATTTCCTTCTATGCGGTAATAAGAGCTTATAAGCAGGCTGATTAAAATAACCAACAAAATCGCTGGAATAAGGTAAAGAAGCACAAATCTTATAATAGGATATACCGGATACGGTTCGGCGGCAATGTCGCTGACTATTACGGAGTATGTGTTAACCCCCAGACCTATTACGCACAGGGCAATTCCGATATAAATAAATGCAGTCGTAAGACGCGTAAATCTGTATTTGAAAGTTTTCATAATTCAATTATACTTTTATTGTTTGCAAAATGCAAGAAATTTTTGCCGTTTGTGTTTTTTGCGGGTCAATCTGTTGAATATTTGCTACTGTTAATGTAAAATGAAAATATGATAAAGTTAATAAACGGCGGGGTTTACTGTATAGACGGTAAACTTACTGAAGAAAAAAATACCGTTTTTGCCGATGCGGAAAAACGGTCGGCGGAAAAAAATACGCTTGCTTACGGGGTATTGAAAGCTCATAATAAGGGTGACGGGGAAAATTTGAAAATTTCTTTCGATGCTCTCGTTTCCCACGACATAACTTATGTGGGAATAATTCAGACCGCGAAAGCTTCGGGCTTGGAAGAATTTCCGTTACCGTATACGCTTACCAACTGCCACAACTCTCTTTGTGCGGTCGGAGGTACGGTAAACGCGGACGACCATGCTTTCGGTTTTTCCGCGGCAAAAAAATACGGCGGTAATTACGTGCCGCCGCATATTGCCGTAATCCATCAGTACATGCGTGAGATGCAGGCGCGCTGCGGCGCTATGATACTCGGTTCGGACAGTCACACGCGTTACGGCGCGCTGGGCACTTTGGCTGTCGGCGAAGGGGGACCGGAGCTGGTTAAACAGTTGTTGCGTCAAACCTACGACATTAAACGTCCCGAAGTTATCGCCGTTTACCTGACGGGCAAACCGCGTAAAGGCGTAGGTCCGCACGACGTGGCTATCGCCCTTGTCGGCGCCGTTTTCAAAAACGCGTTCGTAAAAAATAAAATTTTGGAATTCATCGGTCCCGGGATAGGAAATCTTTCAATGGATTTCCGTTGCGGCATAGACGTTATGACGACCGAAACGGCGTGTCTTTCGAGTATATGGGAGACAGACGAAATAACTGAGGAATTTTTTGCCCTGCACGGCAGAGCCGCGGATTATAAGCAAATGAAAGTAGGCAAAACCGCCTATTACGACGGCGCCGTCGTAATAGATTTATCCTCTGTAGAACCTATGATAGCGCTTCCTTTTCACCCGTCGAATGCGTTTACGCTTAAACATTTCATAGATAACGCCGCCGATATACTTTACGAAGCGGAAAAAGACGGAAATAAGCTTATAAAGGGCGGCGGTTTCGGCTTGCGCGATAAAATCAAAAACGGAAAAGTTTTGGTAAATCAGGGAATAATCGCCGGTTGTGCGGGCGGCAGTTATGAAAATTTAGCCGAAGCTTGTGAAATACTGCGCGGCAAAAGCTGCGGCTGCGGCGGGTTCGAGCTTAGCGTTTATCCGCAAAGCCAACCCGTTTACAAGTGCCTTTCGGACAACGGCTACATTTCGCCGCTTGTAAGTTCGGGTGCAATAATAAAAACGGCTTTTTGCGGTCCGTGCTTCGGCGCCGGCGACACGCCCGCCAATAACGGGCTTTCGGTCCGTCACGTCACCCGCAATTTCGAAAACAGGGAAGGCTCGAAGCCGACGGAGGGACAGCTTTCCGCGGTCGCGTTGATGGACGCCCGCTCTATTGCGGCTACGGCGGCGAACGGAGGCGTTCTGACTCCCGCGACGGAAACGGACTTCGACGGCAATATTAAAAAATATTATTTTGATAAAACTATATACGAAAACCGCGTGTATTGCGGCTACGGAAAACCTAAGCCGGACGAACAATTGGTTTACGGTCCGAATATTGCCGATTGGCCTCAACAGATTGCGCTCGGTAAAAATCTTCTTTTGAAAGTAGTAAGCGTTTTGTCCGATTCCGTAACTACAACTGACGAGCTTATTCCCTCGGGTGAAACTTCGTCTTACCGTTCCAACCCGTTAAAACTTGCTGAATTTACTCTTTCCCGAAAAGATCCTGACTACGTAATGCGTGCGGAAATCGTAAAGGCGGATGAGTCTGAGCGTAGGCGCAGCGGCAAGCTTCCCGAAAGCGTGCTTAAAGAAATAAACTTCATGCCGCCCGCGGACACTCTTTACGGCAGCTGTATCGCGGCGCGCCGCCCTGGCGACGGTTCGGCAAGGGAACAGGCGGCGTCATGTCAAAGAGTGTTGGGCGGTATTGCGAATATTGCGGAGGCATATGCAACAAAGCGTTACCGTTCAAACCTTATAAACTGGGGCATGTTGCCGTTTACGTGCGGGGAATTCGATTTTAAAACGGGAGATTATATCTATATAGAAGATGTTTTAAGTACTGTGCGCAACGGTGACGGTTACGTCAACGCAAAGCGCATATCGGACGGGAAGACGCAAAATATAGTTCTCGGACTGTTCCCGTTAACCGACAAAGAAAGAGAGATAATCGCGTCAGGTTGTCTTATCAATTACTATAAAAACAAAACGGCACTTTGAAGTGCCGTTTTGCATGTTACGGGTTTTGCGGTATGGGTTTTCGTTCGTTGCCGCGGCGCGGCATTTTGCGAAAATCCGGCGGAGTGTTTTCGCCGCGGCGCGGCTTTCTGGGCGTGCGCGGTCTTACAAGCGGCTCGCGCGGTGCTTCCTCTGCTTTTTCTTCGGGGACTTCTTTCGGTTCGTCTGTTTCCTGCGGAAGTTCTTCTATCAGTCCGTAGGGCTTTTCGTCCCGTTCGGGTTTGGTTTTATCCGGCGAACAGCCTGCCGCGCACATAGCGCATGCGGCGATGAGGGGAGCGATTATAAATAAAACTTTTTTCATACTACCAGTATGTTTTATTTTTTTACTTGTATTCGTCGAAAATCTGTGTTATAATTTATTTATCCTGAGTTTAAAGGGTATCCTGAAAGCGAAGGGCTTAATCGAGTATCGTCCTGTGGCGATACCGTTTTGCCGTTTCCTTTCTGTTGTCGGGAGGGATTTTTTTATGTCGGAAAACAGGCTTGCCGTAATAAGTATTATTGTCGAAAATCGTGAACGCAGTCCGCAAATAAACGCTTTGCTTTCGGATTTCGGTAATTATATTGTCGGCAGAATGGGAATACCTTACAAAGAAAAAAACGTCGCCGTTCTGTGCGTTGTAATTGACGCGCCTGCGGAAATAATAAACACGCTTACAGGCAGAATAGGCATGCTGTCGGGCGTTGCCGCAAAGACGGTAATGTCAAAGCGTTAAAGGAGTCGTTATGAAAAAATTTTTAATATCTGTAATGTGCGTGGCGGTTTCTGTCGCGTCGCTGTTCGGGCTGTCGGCATGCGTCGGCGGTAAAAGCGGACAGGCTGTAAATCTTGTTTCGGTTACGGCGGCGGAGGTGGGCGTCCGCGGAGACGTAGACTATTTTGTCGTGCCGGAGCCTGCGGCAAGCGTAAAGGTCGGTGCAATGAAAAACCTTGTTTTCAGCGGCGACGTGCAAAAGCTGTACGGCGGCGAAGAAGGATATCCGCAGGCGGTTGTCGTAGTCAAAAACAATATAGCGGCTAACAGTTTAATAGGCGCTTTAGTTTCGGAATTGAAAACAAGCGAGGACTGGCTTTTATCGGAGGAGGTTTCGTCTTCGACTATTTGCAACGCCGTAGCTTCCCATCTGACGAAAGGAATGACGCCGACTTTTACAGAAAAAAATCTTGACAAAAGCGTTATTGAAAATTGTTCAGTCAAATTTACGGACGCGCGGAACTGTAAGCAAAAAGTCAAAGCTTTTATGGAAAAAATAAATGCGGTCGGACAGTCGGCTTTCGGTATTCCGCAAGACAAATTTTTTTCGGAAGAAAGCAATTTTGAAAACACTGAACACGTCGGTTCCGTTTCCGTATACGCGCCCGACGGCGCGCCCGCGCTCGGTCTTGCCAAACTTATGGCGGAAATGCCTGTTTTGAACGTGACCGATATGAATTACGGTATTGTTGACGCGACGACAATCCAAACCTATGTAACGGGTTCGGAGCCGCGCGCCGATATTTGCGTGTTGCCCGTAAATTTGGCGGTAAAGCTTTTGGGTGACGGGGAAAAATATAAAATGCTCGGCACGCTTACCAACGGAAATCTGTTTCTGCTCTCTGCGGGGAAGCCGTCCGTCACCAAGGAAAATATTTCGTCGTTAAAAGGCAAAACAGTCGGCGTCGTCAATCTGGCTCAGGTTCCCGGGCTTGTTTTCAAAACAGTATTGAAGGACAACGGGCTTGAATTTAAAGAATTAATATGAAAAAATTTTTTTCGGCGCGTAAGCTTAACATAATATTATCTGTTTCGGCAATAGTTTTGATGTGGCTTGTCTGGATAATATCCTACTATTCCGTAAAAAACGATTATATTATTCCGTCCTTTTCCGCAACGGTCAAAAGCTTTTTTCTCTGTTTTGCGGAAAGCGGTTTCTGGATAGCCTTTTGCATGACGGCGTTGCGGACGTTTGCGGCGTTTGCGGTTTCGTTTGCGGCTGCGGCGTTGTTTGCGGCTTTGTCCGTGTCTTTTAAGGGCGCGTCGGCTTTTTTGAAGCCGATAATGGTGTTTTTAAGGACTGTGCCGACTTTGGCGGTAATACTCGTTTTGCTTGTGTGGACCAATCCGGAAGCGGCTCCCGTAGCGGTGACCTTCCTTGTGCTTTTTCCGATGATTTATTCCCAGCTGACGGCGGCGGCGGACGGGGTGGATAAAAAACTTTTGCAAATGGTCAAGGTGTACGGCATTAAGCGTAGCGACGTTATACGTAAAATTTACCTTCCGCAAATTTCCGTCAGCGTATTTTCACAAACGGGGGCAAATATTTCTCTCGGACTTAAAATTATGATTTCCGCCGAAGTTCTATCTTTGACGTACAGAAGCTTGGGCGGACTGATGCAGTCCGCGCGCGGATATCTGGAAATGCCGCGCCTCGCCGCTTTGACGCTTGTGGCGGTTTTTGCGGGGCTTTTTATCGACGCGGCGTTTTCACAGCTTAAACGCATAAACGCCAAATGGTTGTACGGAGAAAAAAATGCGGATTAGAGGACTGACTAAAAAATACGGAAATTTAACCGTTTATGAAAATTTCGATATGGATTTGCAGGACGGCAAAATTACCTGTGTGCTGGGCGGCAGCGGAAGCGGTAAAACCACTTTACTTAACTGTATAGCAAAGCTTACGGATTGCTCCGGCGATTTACCGCAGGTAAATTGCGCGTATGTATTTCAGACGCCGTGCCTTATTCCGAATCTTACCTTGCGCGGTAATTTAAAGCTTGTCTGCGGCGACGACGGCGCAATCGACAGAATGCTCGATAAGGTAAGGCTTTCGGGAATGGGGGACCGCTATCCGGTTTCGCTTTCGGGCGGGCAGGCACAGCGCGTCGGTATAGCCAGGGCGTTTCTTTTCGGCGGCGATATTATTCTTATGGACGAGCCGTTCAACTCGCTCGATCTCAAACTGAAAACAGAAATTTCCACACTGTTCGCAGACATACAAAAAGAATATAACCGTACGGCGCTTGTCGTTACGCACGACGTGGACGAGGCGCTGGCGCTCGCCGACAGAATAGCGGTTATAAGCGGCGGCAAAATCGTTTATGACGCGGAAACGCAAAAATGCGGAGGGGAATTTTCGGATAAAGATAAAATAAGGCGGGAACTGGTCTCCGCGTTGTTGGCTTGACGTTTCCGGAAATTTTCGCTTGACTTAATACAATGCTTAAATTATAATATTAAAAAACGAAAGGGGAGGACTCATGAAAAAGTTTTTTAACGAATTTAAACAATTTATTTCCCGCGGCAACGTTCTCGATATGGCGGTCGGTATTATAATCGGCAGTGCGTTTACGGCAATTATCACCGCAATTGTCGGGCATATTTTGACGCCGCTTATAAACTGGATTCCCGGGTCGGGGGAAACGGGTGCGCTTCAAGTTGTGTTGCGCAACGCGGTTTATGCCGAAGACGGCACGGTCGTGACCGAAGCGCTGATTATCGATTTCGGCGCGGTTATATCCGCTGTCGTAACTTTTTTAATTACCGCTTTTGTGTTGTTCCTTATAGTAAAGGCAATCAATACAATCCGCGCGGGAGGACAGCTTCTTGTCGAAAGACAGAAAAAAGCTATTAATAAAAAACTGCGCGCGGGTAAAATTACTGAGGAGCAGGCCGAAGCCGAAGCTCGGAAATTAGCGGCTGCGGAGGAACCTCCCGCTCCCGTCGAAACAACCGACGATTTGTTAAGGGAAATAAGGGATTTGCTTAAAGCGCAAAATGCTTCCGCTTCTTCAAACGTTCCCCAAGACAAAGATTAAGCAGTAAATTTACAAAAACTTGCCCGCAGGTATCTGCGGGCATTTTCAATGTAAAAAATTTCACGTGTTATTTAATAAAAATTGTGCTCAAATCGTTTTCTTTTCACTATATGTTGTGTTATAATGTGATTGTCCTAAACAATATATAGTGTTTAAGCGACGAAAAACGTGAATCCCGAACGGAATGCGACTATACAAAAATATATGTTCAGCACTGCGATTACGGGCATTAGTATCATAAGCAAAAGATTTTTCGTGCGGTACCGCATAATGAACATGCTTACGTAAATGGCGATAGCTCCTCCCAAAATGGCGGTGAGAATAAGTTTGCCGTCGCCACTGTTCATTTTAGAATCGTTTTCGCCGTATTCGTCGCGTTGCGATTTTAAAAGGAGTATCGCGTAAAAATTCACGGCGAGAATATATACTATAAAAATTATATACAGCAGCAGCATATTAAAAGTATGCCGCGAATAAAAAGATTAATACCGTCAACGAGGTTTAAGTTATGCCGAAAGTAGCAGTAATAATGGGCAGTAAATCAGATTTCAACGTGGTTAGACCCGCGGTAAGCGTGTTGAAAAGCTTCGGCGTCGAAACGGAGGTAAGGGTAATTTCCGCACACAGAACTCCGGAAGAAGCGCACAAGTTTTCAACCTGCGCGACGGATAACGGAACGGAAGTAATCATATGCGCGGCGGGCAAAGCCGCTCATCTCGGCGGGGTAATTGCGGCAAATACGACGCTTCCCGTAATTGGGCTTCCCGTAAAAACAGATATGATGGGCGGGCTTGACAGCTTGCTTTCGATAGTGCAGATGCCTTCGGGTATCCCCGTTGCAACCGTCGGTGTAAACGGAGGAGAGAACGCCGGACTGCTTGCGCTTCAGATTCTCGGTATAAAGTATCCCGAAATTGCGGCAAAACTTGCCGATTACAAGAAGCAAATGAAAGATAAAATAAATGCTGACGATACTGCCCTTCAGGACGAGTTGGAGCAGCTTTAAAATGGTACCCGCAGTATAACTGCGGGTATCGGTAATTTATTAAAATTTCAAATTATATTTAAATATAAGGAGTTACTTCTATGCAGAAAAAGGAACAGCTTTACGAAGGAAAGGCAAAAAAGGTTTATTCGACCGAAAATCCCGATTACGTTATAGTTTCCTATAAGGACGACGCTACGGCGTTCAACGGGCTTAAAAAGGGTACTATTGTCGGCAAGGGCGTAATCAACAACAAGATGAGCAACATGATGATGAAAATGCTTGAGGGCAAAGGTATCCCCACTCATTTAGTAGAGCAAATCGACGACAGAAACACCGTTGTAAAGAAAGTTGAAATCGTTCCTCTCGAAGTAATAATAAGAAACGTGGCGGCGGGTAGCTTTTCCAAAAGATACGGCGTTCCCGAAGGCACTAAGTTCAGCGCGCCGACGATAGAATTCTCCTATAAAAACGACGAGCTCGGCGACCCGCTTATAAACGACTACCATGCGCTTGCGCTCAATCTCGCTTCCGCAGAGGAAATAGAAACCATTAAAAATATGGCGTTTTCAGTCAACGAAGCAATGAAAGCGTTTTTCAAGGAGCTCAATATCGATTTGATAGACTTCAAGCTCGAATTCGGCAGATTTAAAGGGCAGATAGTGCTTGCGGACGAAATTTCTCCCGATACGTGCCGTTTCTGGGAAGCGGGCTCGTGGGATACTACAAAACACGTAAGCTTGGATAAAGACAGATTCCGCAGAGATCTTGGCGGCGTGGAAGACGCTTATGCCGAAATTTTCAAAAGAATCGGCGGTTAAGGGATATAGATGATTTTAAGGACAAAAAAGTTACCTTTCGACAGCATGCATGAGGAGTGCGGTGTTTTCGGAGTATATTCGCAGGAAAACAGAAACGTTGCCCATACGGTATATTACGGGCTTTACGCCCTCCAACACCGCGGACAGGAATCCGCGGGTATTGCAGTCGCTTTCGCGGACAAAATAAATTACTATAAAGGAATGGGGCTTGTGCCCGACGTGTTTTCCAACGGGAATTTAGATAAGCTTCCCGAGGGAGATATTGCCATAGGGCACGTAAGATATTCTACCACGGGGGCAAGCCAGCTACTTAACGCGCAGCCTGTAGTGTTTACGGGTAAGTGCGGTAGAATGGCTGTTGCCCATAACGGCAATCTTATAAACACGAAACAGTTGCGGGACGGGCTTATTGCGCAAAATTCGGTTTTCCAGACCACGATAGATTCGGAGGTTATAGCCGTACTGATAAACAGTCTTTCGGACGGCGATATAATCACGGGCGTAAAACGCGCTTGCGCCAAGTTTAAAGGTTCATATGCGTTGGTTGTTATGACCGCCGACAAACTTATTGCGGTACGCGACCCTTTCGGTATCCGTCCGCTGTGCTTGGGCACTACGGAAAGCGACGTTGTCGTTGCCAGCGAAACCTGCGCGCTTGACGCTATAAGCGCTAATTTTCTGCGCGACGTGAAGCCGGGCGAAATTGTAGTTATAGACAGCGACGGAATACATTCGCACATGATGGACGATATCCCCGAAAAGAGTAAAATGTGCATTTTCGAATACGTCTATTTTGCCCGTCACGACTCCGTCCTTGACGGATTAAGCGTTTACGAGGCAAGAAAGGAAGCCGGCAAACTGTTGGCCAAACATTTTCCGGTCGAAGCGGATTTGGTTTCCGGCGTTCCCGATTCCGCAAACGTTGCGGCGAGGGGATATGCGGAAGAAAGCGGAATTCCGTTTGTTGAAGCTTTGGCAAAAAACAGGTATGTCGGCAGGACGTTTATTCAGCCCGATCAAAATCAGCGTGAAAACAGTTTAAGCGTGAAAATGAACGCTTTACGCGCAAATATACGCGGTAAGCGGGTTATTATCATAGACGATTCAATCGTGCGCGGCACCACTATGCGCAAGATAATCAAAATGCTCAGGAACGCAGGCGCAAGCGAGATACATATACGCATATGTTCACCCATAATCAAGCATCCCTGTCACCTCGGCATAGATATACAGACGTATTCGCAGTTGATAGGCGCTTATAAAAACGAAAAGCAGATATGTGAAAGTTTAGGCGCGGACAGTGTAAAATATCTTACCGTAAATCAACTTATAAGCACCTGTAAGGGAGCGAATCTCGATTTTTGTCTGGGTTGTTTTAACGGTGAATATCCTTACCCGCTTGAAGGTTACGAAGCGGATAAACTTAAATTGGAATAATTAACAAATCAGAAACAAAAGGAGAAAAAATGGCTATTTCGTATAAAGACAGCGGAGTTGACGTAGAAAAAGGTTATGAAGCCGTAAAGCTTATGAAGCAACACGTCAAGTCCACATACACCCAAGGCGTTTTGGGCGATATAGGTTCGTTCGGCGGATTCTTTAAAATGCCCGACGGTATGAAGGAACCCGTGCTTGTCGCCGGCACCGACGGGGTCGGTACAAAATTGAAGTATGCGATAATTTCGGGCAAACACGATACGATAGGAATAGACGCCGTTGCCATGTGCGTAAACGATATAGTCTGTCAGGGCGCAAAGCCTCTGTTTTTTCTCGACTATTTCGCTACCGGCAGTTTAAGTCCCGAAAAGGTTGCGACTGTTGTTTCCGGTATAGCCGAGGGATGCCGTCAGTCGGGTGCCGCGCTTATCGGCGGCGAAACGGCTGAAATGCCCGGCTTTTATCCAGAGGGAGACTACGATATCGCGGGCTTTGCCGTCGGCGCAGTCGACAGAAGCAAAATCATTAACGGAAGCGGTATAAAGGAGGGCGACGTCCTTATCGGCTTGAAATCAAGCGGTATACATTCCAACGGATATTCGCTTGTGAGAAAGCTTTTCGGCGAGGATATTTCCGTTCTCGAAAAGTTCGATTCCGAACTCGGCGCAAAGCCCATCGACGTTTTGCTTACTCCAACAAGAATCTACGTAAAAAGTATTCTCTCGTTGATTGAAAAGGTACATATAAAGGGCATAGCGCATATAACAGGCGGCGGATTTATAGAAAATATTCCACGCATTTTCCCCGAAGGAATCGGTTGCGAAATAGTTAAAAATTCTTACGAAGTCCCCGCAGTGTTCAGGGTAATGCAAAAGCGTGCGGGCATTTCGGACAGTCAGATTTACAACACCTTCAATATGGGTATCGGCATGGTCGTATGCGTTGCCGAAAGCGACGTGAAAGCGACGGTTTCTCAATTAGAGTCTACCGGGGAGCAATGCTTTGTCATAGGCAAGACCGTTAAAGGCAGCGGAGTCAAGCTCGTATGAAGCGCATAGCGGTTTTCGCAAGCGGTAGCGGTACGGATTTTCAATCGGTAATCGACGCGAACGAAAAGCAAAAATTTTGCGAAATAGTTTATCTGATTGCTTCAAAGGACGGCGTCGGCGCCATAGACCGTGCGAAAAACCACGGCATACCTACGGCGGTATTTGCTAAAAACGATTATCCCGATTTGGAAACGCTTTACGGCAAACTTACGTATCTTTTGAACATAAACAGAGTGGACTATATCGTGCTTGCGGGTTGGCTTAAAATTATTCCCGACAGCTTTATAGAAGCCTTTAAAGACAGAATTATAAATATTCATCCGTCGCTTATTCCCGCGTTTTGCGGAAGCGGCTTTTACGGTCTTAAAGTACATCAGGCGGTTTTGGACTACGGCGCGAAGGTTTCGGGCTGTACCGTGCATTTCGTTAACGAAGTTCCCGACGGCGGCGCTATTATCGCGCAGACTGCGGTTAATGTTGAGGACAGCGATACTGCCGAAAGTCTGCAAGCGCGCATTTTGGAGGAGGAGCATAAACTTCTTCCTTATTGCGTTAAAAAACTGTGCCAAGGCAAAATTCACAAAAACGGCAGAAAAGTGACCGTTACCTGATGCGAATTATCGTCATCTGATTTTAAGAATAAGAAATACGGAGATTATTATGGAAATGAAAAAACGTGCGCTGGTGTCCGTTTCGGATAAAGCGGGAATAGTCGATTTTTGCAAGGGACTTGTAAAATACGGTTTTGAAATTATATCTACGGGCGGCACGGCAAAAGCGTTGAAGGACGCGGGCTTAAAAGTTATAGGAATTTCCGAAATTACGGGTTTTCCCGAGTGTCTCGACGGCAGAGTTAAAACTTTACACCCCAACGTCCACGCCGGACTTCTTGCTATGCGTTCCAATCCGGAGCACATGGCTCAGCTCGAAAAACTTAATATCAATACTATCGATATCGTTTGCGTAAATCTTTATCCTTTCAAAGCGACGCTTCAAAAGGGCGCGGACTTTGCGGAATGCGTTGAAAATATCGATATCGGCGGTCCGACAATGATTCGCGCGGCGGCAAAAAATTATCAGGACGTTGCCGTAATAGTAGACCCTAAGGACTACGACAAGGTTTTAAACGAGCTTGCAAACGGCGGCGTTTCGCTTGAATTGAAGAAGTACTTGCAGTATAAAGTATTTGCGCATACGGCGGTTTACGACAGCCTTATTTCCAATTACCTTGCGGCGCAGCTCGGTATTTCATTTCCCGACGAAGTTACTTTTGCATACGAAAAAGCGCAGGATATGCGCTACGGCGAAAATCCACAACAGCAAGCGGTTTTTTATAAGGAACAGTTTCCCCGTAAAGGTTCGCTGTCAAGCGCAAAACAGCTTTGGGGGAAAGAGCTTTCCTATAATAACATAAACGACGCAAACGGTGCTTTGGAGCTTTTGAAAGAATTCGGTACAACGCCCGCCGTGGTTGCGTGCAAACATGCGAACCCCTGCGGAGTAGGTACCGGAACAACGATACACGAGGCTTATCTCCGCGCTTACGAAAGCGACCCCGTGTCGGTTTTCGGCGGCATACTTGCAATCAACGGTACCGTGGACGAGGATACGGCGACGGAAATCAACAAAATATTTATAGAAATAGTAATGGCGCCGTCTTTTACGAAAGGTGCGCTTGAAATTCTAAAACAAAAGAAAAATATACGCCTTTTGCAGATAGATAATATTTCCGCAAAACGCGAAAGCACTGCGTTTGACATGAAAAAGGTCTATGGCGGACTTCTTGTCCAGCAGTATGACGAAAGCCTTATCAAAGGCGAAAATATGAGTCTTTTCAACACCAAAGCCGACGTGGAAGTAAGCGTATTGCCAAGCGGTAAGCAAAAAACCGTTTACGGCGTCGGCGTGGTTACGGAGCGCGCGCCAACCAAAGAGGAAACGGAAGCGTTGCTTTTTAACTGGAAAGTTGTCAAACATACAAAGTCCAACGCAATCGTTATAGGTAAACAGGGCAAAACCACAGGCATAGGAATGGGTCAAACAAACCGTATCTGGGCGGCGCAACAGGCTATTGCGCACGCCGGCGACGAGGCGAAAGGCTCGGTTATGGCTTCCGATGCGTTTTTTCCTTTCCCCGATTGCGTCGAAGAATGTGTTAAAGCGGGTATAACTGCAATTATTCAACCCGGCGGCTCCATTCAGGATAAGGCTTCTGTTGACGCTTGCAACGCGGCGGGTATTGCCATGGTTTTTGTGGGCGACAGGCATTTTAAACATTAAATTAAAAAGAGTGATAAGATGAACGTACTTGTAATAGGCAACGGCGGCAGAGAGCACGCAATACTGTTGGCGCTCAGAAAAAGCAAGCGTGTGGAAAAACTGTATTGCATGAAGGGCAATGCGGGAACGGCGCAGATAGCGGAAAACGTGGATGTAGACTATATGGATATAGCTGCGGTAAAAGCTTATGTAACCGCTCATCCGGAAATAGATTATTTCGTAATCGGCGCAGACGACCCTTTGGCTATCGGGCTTGTGGACGAGCTTGAAGCTATGGGTAAGCGTTGTTTCGGTCCCCGTAAAAATGCAGCGGTAATAGAAGCCAGCAAAGCTTTCGCCAAAGAGCTTATGAAAAAATATAAAATTCCCACCGCCGAATCGCAGACGTTCGACGATTACGGCAAGGCTTTGGAATATGTGCGCGCTAAGGGCGCGCCGATTGTGTTAAAGGCGGACGGGCTTGCTCTCGGTAAAGGCGTGTTGGTTTGCGACACTTTGGAGCAGGCAGAGGAAGGGCTGAAGGAGATAATGCTTGAAAAAACTTTCGGTTCCGCCGGCGCAAAAGTGGTAATAGAAGAATGTATGCGCGGCTTGAAATACACGCCGGGCGAAGAGGTATCGGTACTTGCTTTTACGGACGGAAAGACGATTGTGCCCATGATAACGGCATGCGACCATAAACGCGTAAACGACGGCGACACCGGTCCGAATACCGGTGGAATGGGAACGTTTTCTCCCTGTCCTTTCTGGACGGAAAAGCTTGAAAAGCAAGTCATGAAAAAAATAATGATTCCCACCATGAAGGCAATGAACGCCGAGGGTAGAACGTTTAAAGGCTGTCTTTACTTCGGGCTTATGAGGACGGATAAGGGTATGAGGGTTGTGGAATACAATTCGCGTTTCGGCGACCCCGAAACACAGGTGATACTTCCCATGCTTAAAACCGATTTGTTGGACGTTTTCGAAGCGGTAACGGAAGAAAGACTTTCGGACGTCAAAATCGAGTGGGAGGACGGCGCCTGCGTTTGCGTCGTGTTGGCAAGCGGCGGATATCCTTTAAGCTATGCAAAGGGAAAAAAGATAACCGTCGGTAATCTGGGGGACGTAAGTCTCGTCCACGCGGGAACAGCCGTTAAGAACGGAAACCTCGTAACTGCCGGAGGCAGGGTTATGGGCGTCGTGGCTAAAGGAAAAGATATCGAAGAAGCGCGCGGGAAAGCTTATGCTGCCGTTGACAATATAGATTGGGAAAATAAGTATTACCGTAAAGACATAGGTATAAAATACCGCGAAGGTTAGAAAGGAAATCAGAATGATATACAGAATTTTCGTTGAAAAAAAGGACGATTTGCAGGCAGAAAAAGTTAAGGACGATATTTGCAGTCTGCTTAAAATTTCGGTAACGGACGTGCGCAGATTTATCCGTTACGACGTAGAGGGTATGACCGAGGAGGAATTTTCCGCCGCGGTTCCCTGCGTTTTTTCGGAGCCGCCTGTGGATAAGGTCTATTTCGAAAAGCTTGAAATCGAAAAAAATTATTATGTTTTTGCGGTAGCATATCTGACGGGTCAATTCGACCAGCGCGCGGACAGTGCTGCGCAGTGCGTCCAGCTTTTAACCCAAAAGGAGCGTCCGGTGGTAAAATGCGCGACGGTATATGCTGTTAGGGGCGCAAATTACGACCAAGTAGAAAGAATAAAGAAGCATCTTATTAACCCTGTCGAAAGCGAGGAGGTAAGCTTAGATAAGCCCGAGTCGCTTTCGGGTTGCGCAGTTGAGGCGGAAGACGTAAAATCGATTGACGGCTTTATTTCGTTGTCCGATAAACAGATAGCGGAGTTTCATGCAAACGCAGGGCTTGCCATGTCCGTTGCGGACCTCGTTTTTGTGCGCGATTATTTCAAGGGCGAGGGAAGAAATCCCACCGAGACGGAAATTAAAGTAATAGACACGTATTGGTCCGACCATTGCCGTCACACGACATTTGCGACCGAACTTAAAAATATAACGGTTCACAGCGACAATCCGCATATCCAAAAGGCGCTTAATTTATATGACTCGCTTTTCGAAGAGCTTTATAAAAACAGACCCGACAAATACCGCTGTCTTATGGACATCGCTACGATTGCAGTCAAAAAACTCAAAAAGGCGGGCAAGCTAAAAAATCTGGACGAGTCCGACGAAATAAACGCCTGCTCGATAAAGGTCGACGCCATAATCGACGGCAGACCCGAAAAATACACGGTTATGTTTAAAAACGAAACGCATAACCACCCCACCGAAATAGAGCCTTTCGGCGGCGCGGCTACTTGTCTCGGCGGCGCTATAAGAGACCCTCTTTCAGGCAGAACTTACGTTTTGCAGTCAATGAGAATTACTGGTAGCGCGGATCCTACCGAACCTATTGAAAATACTCTGGAAGGAAAACTGCCGCAAAGGGTTATTACCAAAACGGCGGCGGCGGGCTTTTCTTCTTACGGAAATCAGATAGGGCTTGCTACCGGTCAGGTGGAAGAACTGTACCACCCCGGTTATAAGGCTAAGCGTCTCGAAACCGGCTTCGTCGTCGGCGGAGCGAAATCCGATATGATTTACCGCGCAAAGCCCGCGACGGGAGACGTTGTTATTCTTCTCGGCGGCGAGACCGGCAGGGACGGCTGCGGCGGGGCGACAGGCTCTTCCAAAGCGCATGACGTCAAGTCCGTACAGACTTGCGGCGCGGAAGTACAGAAAGGAAACGCGCCGACGGAGCGGAAATTACAGCGGTTGTTCCTCAACAAGGACGCAACCGTAATGATTAAAAAATGCAACGACTTCGGCGCTGGCGGAATTTCCGTGGCTATAGGAGAGCTTGCCGACGGATTGGAAATTATGCTTGACAAAGTTCCCAAGAAATACGAGGGGCTTTCGGGTACGGAACTTGCCATTTCCGAATCGCAGGAGCGTATGGCGGTCGTGGTTGCACCGCAGGACGCCAATAAATTTATTACGCTTGCCGCCAAAGAAAATTTATCCGCAACGCCCGTTGCTACGGTTACAGGCGACAGAAGAATGAGAATGTATCACCGCGGGAAGGCAATAGTCGACATCTCGCGCGACTTTCTGGATACCAACGGCGTTAAACAGGTCACGGATGCGGAAATTGCGGATTTCGTTACGTCGTTCTTTGATTCCAAAAAATATAAAAACTTCGGCGAGCAGTTAAAGGAAACGCTTTCGCAACTTAATGTTTGCTCCCAAAAAGGGCTTGTCGAAATGTTTGACTCCACAATCGGTTCAAAATCGGTTTATATGCCGTTCGGCGGCAAATTTCAGCTTACGCCCGTTGTTGCAATGGCGGCAAAGTTTACGGGCGGTGAAACCGACGACTGTACGGTTTCGGCATACGGATACAATCCGGAGCTTATGTCCACGTCGTCATTTACCGGCGCCGTATATTCGATAGTCGCCTCTGTGGCAAAAATAGTAGCGGCAGGCGGTCAATATGAGGATATAAGACTGTCTTTGCAGGAGTTTTTCATGCGGCTCCGCAACAATAAAAAGCGTTGGGGTGTGCCTGTTTCTGCGCTTCTCGGCGCCCTGTATGCCCAGATGCATCTCGGGCTGGCGGCTATAGGCGGCAAGGACTCTATGAGCGGTTCGTTTGAAGATATAGACGTTCCGCCGACGTTGATTTCTTTTGCGCTTGCTCCCGCAAAAGCTTCCGCACTTATTACAAACGTAATTACGCGCACTGACGAAAGGCTTTATTTCTTGCCTATGCGCAAAGATAAATATCAGATTCCCGACTTCGAGTATCTGAAAAAGCTTTACAAATGCGTAAATAAAAATATTGCTAACGGAAATATCAGGTTTGCGACGGTAGTGGAACAGGGCGGCGTTGCGGCGGCGATTGCCAAAAGCTGTTTCGGCAACGGTTTCGGCTTCAATTTTGCTTGCAATGCACATACGCTTTTCGGAGAGCATTACGGCGATTTAATTATTTCGGCAAATCACGAGGGGGCTTTGACGGGGCTTGACGCCGTTTATCTCGGCACTTCGTGCGCGGGCGGCTTCACTCATTGCGGCGAGACGGTCGATTATGTGGACGCGCTTTATCCTTACATTAGTAAGCTTTTCGGCGTGTTTCCCGCGTCTGCGCCTGCATCTGGCGACATACCGTCTTGCGACTATATTGTCAAGAGCGGCAAAGCTTCCGCGGCGAATAAAATTATCCGACCGAGAGTATTTATTCCCGTATTCCCCGGGACTAACTGCGAGTTGGATACGGCGCGTGCGTTCCGCCTTGCGGGCGCCCAGACCGATATTCTGGTAATAAAGAACAGAACTCCGTCGGATATCGAAGATAGCGTTAAGGCAATCATAAAGGCAATAGAGAAGGCTAACATAATCGCATTCCCCGGAGGGTTTTCGGGCGGAGACGAGCCGGACGGCTCTGGCAAATTCATTGCTACGACGTTTAAAAATCCCGCAATATCCGAAAAGATAATGGAGCTTTTGCAAAACCGCGACGGTTTGATTCTCGGTATTTGCAACGGTTTTCAGGCGCTTATCAAGTTGGGGCTTCTGCCGTACGGAAAGATTTGTCCGCTTACGGATAAATCGCCTACGCTTACGTATAACAATATTTCGCGTCATGTTTCCACTATGGTAAATATCCGCGTGGCCTCGGATAAAAGTCCTTGGCTGTACGGATGCGAAGTCGGCGACGTTTACGCGGTACCCGTATCGCACGGCGAGGGCAAATTAATTGCACCCCCTGCCGAGCTGGAAGCTATGCGTTCCAACGGACAGATTGCCACGCAATACGTGGATTTATCCGGTAGCCCCACAATGAAAAGTCCTTATAATCCCAACGGCAGTATGTGGGCTATTGAAGGCATTACGTCGCCCGACGGCAAAGTGTTCGGAAAAATGGGACACAGCGAAAGGACGGGGGTCGATCTCTATAAAAATTACGAAGGCAATTTCGATATGCATATATTCGAAAGCGGAGTAAAATATTTCAGATAAAAATATCCGAGGTGAAATTAAATGAGATGCGGTTTTTGCGGCTATGAGGACAGTAAGGTTATCGACAGCCGTTCGGCGGACGACGGCAAGACGATAAGAAGACGCCGTGAATGTTTCAGTTGCGGCAAGCGTTTCACTACATACGAAACGATTGAGGATACGCCCGTACTCGTTGTTAAAAACAACGGAGCGCGTCAGGCTTTCGACGGACAGAAAATTAAAAGCGGCATAATCAAGTCGTGCGAAAAGCGTCCCGTTTCAGTGACGGAGATAGACGAAATAGTCAATGCCGTTGCAAAGCAGGTCTATAATTCGATGGAACCGGAAGTTTCGTCTAAATGGATAGGCGAACTTGTTATGTCGGAGCTTAAAAAACATGACGAGGTAGCCTATGTGCGTTATGCAAGCGTATACCGTTCATTTAAGGATATACCCAGCTTTATGGAAGAACTTCAGAGAATGATGGAAAATAAAAAATAAGGATTTTCAGACAGTGTAACCGCTGTCTGAATTTTTGTGGAATTATGACCCGTAAAACAACGAGAAAAGTTAATATCGGCGGCGTTACTGTCGGCGGCGGCGAAAGCGTAAAAATTCAGTCCATGTGTACGGTAAAGACGTCCGATACGGAAGCTGCTATTCGGCAGATAAGCAGCCTTGAAAAAGCGGGGTGCGAGATTATACGTGTTTCCGTTCTGGACGAGGTTGACGCCTTATCTATAAAAAAAATAAAAGATAAAATAAATATACCTCTTGTTGCGGATATTCATTTTTCGGACAGGTTAGCTGTTGCCGCTATTGAAAGCGGCTGCGATAAAGTCCGAATAAATCCCGGAAATATCGGGGGCGAAAAGGAAATTAAGTATGTGGCGGATTGCATTAAAACGCACGGAATTCCTGTCCGCGTAGGTGCGAATACCGGCAGTATAGAGAAAGAGTTTCTTGAAAAATACGGGATAAACGAAAATGCGCTTGTGGAAAGCGCGCTTAGCAATGTGCGTATTCTGGAAAAGTACGGCGTAGAAGACATCGTTATTTCCGTTAAAGCTTCCGACGTTCCTCTTACTGTTAAAGCTTACCGCGCTCTTTCCGAAAGAACCGGGTATCCGTTGCATATCGGTGTAACCGAGGCGGGTACTGAGGAAATGGCGGTGGTCAAATCTTCCGCGGCGCTCGGCGCTCTGCTTATTGACGGTATAGGCGATACGCTGAGGGTGTCGGTTACTGACGATCCCGTAAAAGAAATTTCGGCGGCAAAGCGTATACTTCGCGCCGTCGGGCTGGACAAAAATTTTGTAGACGTTGTGTCGTGTCCGACTTGCGGCAGATGCCGGTGGGATTCCATGGGTCTGGCAAAAAAAGTTTCAGCGTATGTGGAAAAATTTTCAAAGCCTTTGAAAATAGCGGTTATGGGGTGCGTCGTAAACGGTCCTGGCGAGGCAAAGCATTGCGATTTGGGAATTGCAGGTGCGGAAGACTACTGCGTTATTTTTGCCGACGGAAAAATCAAAAGGCGTGTTCCGTCGAAAATTGCGGAAGAAGAATTTTTTAAGGAGATTGACGGTATTTTAAATGATTGACGGTTTGCTCGAAGAAATACGCCGTGCCGACGGGTTGAATAACGCGATAATAAATTCCGTGGTTTTGGATACCTCCGCAAATGCCGTAACGGTAAAAATAATAACGGACAAAATTTATTCCGGTAAAGATTGCAAAACCGCTGAAGCCGCGGTAAGAAAACGCGTTCCCGAAGCGTTTGCCTGCAAAGTGGAAATTTCAAAGCTTACGCCTGACTGCGCTATGGTCGCGGAAAAAGTTTTAGAGGCCGTGCGTGAAAATTTCAAGGCTTTGTTTGTTACGCTTGATAAAGACGATATCGACGTAAAAAGGTGTGAGGACGGTTTTTCTTATACAGTTAAAGTAATGCCGACGTTTGCGTCTACGGACATATGCACGACCGTCAACGGATACCTTTCAAAATATTACTGCGGCAATTTTTACGGCAGTACGGCCTTGGGCGGAAAAAACGCTATGGATTTGGTGACGGAAGAAAGGCAAGAAAATATCGAATACGAAATTCCGATCCGCAAATTCGAAATAGAAGATTTCGCATTTATTGAGGGAACCGAAAAACAGGAAAACGCCGTTTATCTCAGCGATATGAATTTCGAAAGCGAAAAGGTCGTTGTGTGTGGCAGAATAGAGGATATAACAGAGCGTACTTATACAAACTCCAAAAATCAGGAAAAAATATATTATAATTTTACGCTTAACGACAATACGGCGTATTTCCGCGTTACGTATTTTACGAGGCTTAAAAGCATTGATAAAATCCGCGCTCTCAAGGTCGGCGACAGCATAGTCTGTACTGGCAAGGCGGAGCTGTTTAAAGGGTTCATAAGGTTTACGGCAAACACCATAGATTACGGCAGGATTCCCGAAGGATTCATACCGAAAAAACGCGAATCCAAGCCGGTACCCAAATATTACGTGCATGTGCGGCCCCAGCCGTATTCAGACATTGCTCAGACCGATATGTTTGCCGACGTCTCGGTGCCGGAGTGCCTGAAAGGTAAATCTTTCGTGGTGTTCGATTTGGAAACGACGGGTCTCAATTCCTCGCCGTCATCCGGTAATATGGATAAAATTATCGAGATAGGCGCATTTAAGATTAACGACGGAGTAATTTGCGAAAGCTTTTCGACTTTTATAAATCCGCAGAGAAAGCTTTCGGAAGAAATTGTAAAGCTTACCGGCATTTCGCAGTCTATGGTTGACGGCGCGCCGACGGAAGAGCAGGTCATGCCCGATTTCTATAAATTTTGCGACGGCAGTATTCTTGTCGGGCACAATATAGCGGGTTTCGATTTTAAATTTGTAGAGTACTATTGCGCCAAATGCGGTTATATGCTTGAAAGAAGACTAATAGACACTATACCGCTTTCGCAGGAGCTTCTTTTTCTGTCTAATTACAAGCTTAATACCGTTGCCGACAAATTCGGTATTTCGTTCAATCATCACAGGGCGGTTGACGACGCGCTTGTTACGGCTAAAATTTTTATAGAGCTTATAAAAATAAAAAAATCTTTACCAAATATGCAATAAAGCTTGATTTTTTAACCGGGGTATGTTAAAATGATCTCAACCTTAATCCAAAGTTGAGATTGAGTGCCTACTTACAGGCACTCAATACTTATATAAGAGCGTATATGAATTTTAAACCTGTTGAAGACTTACGTGTCTTTCTTGAAAAGATTGCCGAATCTATGGACATAGAGATAGTAGAAGTGGACTGCGACAAGCGTACGGAGACTATTACTGTTTTTATAGAAACTTCCGACGGCGTTGATTTGGACACCTGTGAAAAATTTCATAACGCGATTATGGAACCTATTGACGAAATCGATCCTTCGTACGGCGCGCCGTACACTTTGAACGTTTCAAGCCCCGGACTTGACAGACCGTTTAAGACCGAGCGAGATTTCGAGCGGAATCTCGGAAAGGAAGTTGAAATAAGATTATATGCTCCGCTTAAAGGTAAAAAGTTTCTGGAAGGCGTTTTGACGGATTACGACAAAAACGCCGTTACCGTGAAAATCGGCGCGGAAGAAATAAAACTCAGTTTCAACAAAATAGCCAAAATAAATAAAGCAATTAAATTTGACTGAGCGTCAGATTAAAATATACGACCATTTTCAATGTCAGGAGATTAAAAATGACAAATAAAGACTTTTTTGCTGCGCTTGCGGATTTGGAAAAAGAAAAAGGAATACCCGAACAGGTTTTTCTGGACGCGCTTGTCAACGCGCTTTCTTCTGCTTTCAAAAAGCAGTATACAGGCGCAGTAGGGGCTATAGATATAAAGCTTAACCCCGAAAAAGGCACAATAGATTTCTTTACCGTAAGAAACGTCGTTGAAGAAGTTACGGACGCAGACAGCGAGATTTCTCTTGAAGACGCCCGCGCTATTAAAAAGAGCTATAAAGTCGGCGACAAAGTTACGGAAAAATTCGTTCCCAAGGATTTCAGCCGTATAGCTGCGCAGACGGCTAAACAGGTGATTTTGCAGAAGCTGAACGAAACCGAAAGAGATGCCGCCGTAAGCGAATATTCCGATAAAGAGGGCGAGCTTCTTGTGGGCGTCGTGCGTAAAATAGACGCAAAAAATATTATTATAGAATTCGGTAAGGGTCAGGTCGAGGGGCTTTTGCTTCCTTCCGATCAGGTTCCCGGCGAAACGTATAACGTAAACGACAGAATTAAAGTGTTCGTAAAAAAAGTAAAAAACAATTTCCGCGGCGCGCAGGTGCTTGTAAGCCGTTCTTCTTCCGGACTTGTCAGAAAACTTTTCGAAGAAGAAGTACCTGAAATTAAACAAAACACCGTAATTATAAAGTCTATCAGCCGCGAGCCCGGCGCAAGAACGAAAATTGCTATTTATTCAGAGGATAAAAGAGTCGACGCCGTCGGCGCTTGCGTAGGCAATAAAGGGGCAAGGGTCAACGCGATAGTAGAAGAACTTAAAGGCGAAAAAATAGATATAATTCCCTGGTCGGAAAATCCATTGGAATTTATAGCAAAAGCGCTTTCTCCCGCAAAGGTTATTTCTGTAACTCAACTTGACGGCGAAAAGACAGCTATGGCGGTTGTTCCCGACGATAAGCTTTCTCTTGCAATAGGTAAAGACGGACAAAACGCGCGTCTTGCGGTAAGGCTTACCGGTTGGAAAATAGACGTCAAGAGCGAGAGCGCCGCAAAAAAGATGGGCTTCGGCGCGGAAGAAAGTAACGAAAACAGCGGAGAAAACGAAGAAAATTAACCGATGTCCAAGTCAAGAAAAATTCCTTTGAGAATGTGCGTTGCTTGCAGAGAGCTGAAAGATAAAAGATCAATGTTACGCGTCGTAAAAGACGGCGACGGTAAAATTTTTCTGGATTTTTCTTCCAAAGCGTCGGGACGCGGGGCATATATCTGCGACAGTGCGGAGTGCGTTGCCAAGCTGAAAAAGCAACGGCTGTTGAATAAAGTTTTTTCTTGCGAGGTTAGCGCCGACGTGTACGCCGCCATCGAGGAGGAATATTTTGGCGCAAAGTAAGTTGCAAACTTACGTGGGTTTCTGCTTGAAAGCGAGAAAAATCGTTCTCGGCTCAAATACTATCGGAACTCTCAAAAAAAACGTTTATCTGCTTATTCTTGACGGAAAAGCGGCAAACAATTCTTTGAGATATGCTTTGAAATTCAAAAATAAATTCGGCTGTCCGCTTCTTGTTTGTAAAGAAGGATTTGAAGAACTGGTCAACAAGCCGTTATGCAGACTGGCTGCGGTAACGGATAAAAATCTTGCGGAAGCGATAGTCGACAGCGGTGATAATAATTGCGAGTTATATACCGGAGGCATTTAATAAAATATGGCAAAAAAATACGAAAATATTGAAGAAATAGGCAAGCTTATTACGGGCGGAAAAATTGCCGAACTATCTAAAAAAGTCGGCGCCGCAGAAAAAGACGTTGCCGAAATTTTAAAAAAGCTTTCGGATTTGGAAAACGCAAAGCAGCTTAAAAAACTTGAAGAAGAAAGGATTGCCGCGGAAAAGCTTGCGGCAGAACAGGCGGCTATCGCTAAAGCTACCGCCGAGGCGGAAAAGCCGGTTGAGGAGGCTAAGCCTCAAAAGCAGGAACAGCCTCAGTCTCAGTCTCAAACACAGACGCAGACGCAGTCTCATATTCAGCCTGCAAATCCTTCCCGTCAAAAGCCTGCGGAAAACAAGGTTTTCGTCAATAGGACGGATAACGTTCGCCGCGGTGCGGGAGAGCGTCCGTCTTACGTCAACAACGACGGCAACCGTCCCCGCCCGCCGCAGAAATTCAACGGCGCTGTGCAGCCCGCTCCCGCGGCAAATGCTCAGCCAAATAAAGTTAAAAATTTCGGACCGGATAAAAAGAAGCAAAGCTTTGACAGAACTTATGTCGATAAGGAAAGACATACGGTTTCAAAACGCGCATTGCAGAAACAGCAGGGCGCGACAGTGGAAGACTTTGACGAAAATAAGAGCGGTTACAGAAAACTCAGATTAAAGAAAGACAAGAAACAGCAGAGCGCGCAGACTATAAAAATAGAACGCGCAGTCGTAACAACGGACGATATCCCTTTGAAAATGCTTTCGGAAAAGCTGGGTATTTCCGCAGTGGATATAACCAAGCGCCTTTTCAAAGAAGGTATTATGAAGACCGTAAACGAGTCTATAGATTACGACACAGCCGCGCTTTTGGCGGCAGGGCTCGGAATAGAGCTTGAATATAAGCCGGAAAAAACAGCCGAAGAAGTTTTGTTCGAGCAACAGGCAGATACCGTGGAGGAGATAGAAAGTCTTGTTCCGCGCGCTCCCGTTGTTACGGTTATGGGGCATGTAGACCACGGCAAAACCTCGCTTTTGGACTATATAAGAAAGGCGAATTGCGCCGCAGGCGAAGCGGGCGGCATAACCCAGCATATAGGCGCTTATACTGTTAACGTACACGGCAAAGGAATAACCTTTATCGATACGCCCGGGCATGAAGCGTTTACGGCAATGCGTGCGCGCGGTGCTCAGGTTACGGACTTCGTAATTTTGGTCGTTGCCGCAGACGACGGTATAATGCCGCAGACTATCGAGGCAATAAATCATGCAAAAGCCGCTAACGTTCAGATAATCGTTGCCGTCAATAAGATGGATAAAGTAGGCGCCAATCCCGAAAAGGTAAAGCAAGAGCTTACGACTTACGACCTTGTTCCCGAGGAGTGGGGCGGAAAAACCATAGTTTGTCCTATCTCATGTAAAACGGGCGAGGGCATAGACAACCTTTTGGAAAGTTTACTTCTGTCCGCGGAAATGAAGGAACTTCTTGCGAATCCCGCGAGAGAAGCGCGCGGTGTTATTATAGAAGCGCGTCTCGATAAAGGTAAGGGTCCCGTTGCTACGGTACTTATACAGAACGGCACGCTCCACACAGGCGATAATTTAATATCGGGTACCGTAACCGGAAAAGTCCGCGCCATGATAGACGACAGCGGAAAAATCGTAAAAGAAGCAGGTCCTTCTATGGCGGTTAATATTCTCGGTCTCGACGAAGTTCCCAATTCGGGAGATTCTATTTTTGCCGTATCACAGGCTCTTATGAAAGAAGTTATCGACGAGAGAAAGAGAAAAGTCAGCGACGCAAAAGTTAAAGCGGCTTCTAAGGTTTCGCTTGAAGAGATGTTCGGCATGATTGCGGACGGTAATCTTAAAACTCTCAATCTCATAATAAAGGGCGACGTGCAGGGCTCTGTCGAGGCTGTAAAGCAGTCGGTAGTCAAACTTTCCAATGAGGAAGTGCAGGTTAAAGTAATTCACAGCGGCGCCGGCGCCATAACGGAAACGGACGTAATGCTTGCGGATTCTTCAAATGCCATAATTTTGGGCTTTAACGTGCGTCCGGACGCAAAGGCGAAAGTTCTCGCCGAAAGAAGCAAAGTCGACGTAAGAAGTTACAGAATTATTTACGATTTGCTTGACGATATGCAGGCGGCTTTGAAAGGTATGCTTTCGCCCAAATATCACGAGGTGTATCTTGGCAAGTGCGAAGTACGTCAGACGTTCAAAATTACGGGCGTCGGCAATATTGCAGGTTGCTACGTGCTTGACGGTAAAATAATCCGCGGAGGAAAACTGCGTATTTACAGGGACGACGTCCTTGTCGTCGAGGGCAACGTCAAGCAGCTTAAACGCTTTAAGGACGACGTGAAAGAAGTTGCTTTCGGGTTTGAATGCGGTTGCGCTATCGAAGGCTTTAACGACATCAGGATCGGCGATATAATAGAGTGTTACATTATCGAACAGGTTGCCGCATAAAGGGGAACAAGTATGAAAGTAACCAGGGGAGACCGTCTTTCCGGAGAATTTCAAAAGGAAATTTCTGCGGTTATATCTAATAAACTGAAAAACGTTTATCCCGAACTAAGCACGATTATCAGCGTTACGTCGGCGGATATAGCGCCCGATTTGAAAAGTGCTAAAATATATATAAGCGTATTCGATACCGATAAAGAAAAAAGTAAAAAAAGTTTTGATATTATCTGTGAGAATGCCGGGTTTATAAGGCATGAGCTTGCCAAAGTAATGCGGATAAGAACTGTTCCGGAGCTTAGGTTTCATCTTGACGGAAGTATGGAATACGGAACTAAGATAGATAAAATTTTAAACGGTCTCGAAGCTGAAGATAATGACGAATAACAGTCTTTCGGAAATTGTAAAAAAACTTAAACAGTCCAAATCCGTTGCGGTATTTTGTCATGCCAGGCCCGACGGTGACGCTTTGGGGGCAGGACTTGCCTTGTGCGCCGCTTTGCAGAACGCCGGCAAATCGGCGACGATGTTTTGTGAGGATTTGCCTCCGCAGAAATTTTCGTTTATAATACCAGAAGGGGCTGTCATACGCGGAATTTCGACCAAATCGGAATATGATACATTAGTGTCCGTCGATTGCGCGGACGTTGCTCGTATGGGAATATTTGCGGAAACATACTCAAAATTTTCCGGTACCACAATAAATATCGACCATCATTTTTCCAATAACGGTTACGGTAAATTAAATTACGTCTGTAATTGTCCTGCCAGTTGCGAAGTATTGACGGAAATTCTCCGCGCGGCAAATTTTGAAATAACAGCGGAAATAGCCGATTTATTGATGCTGGGACTGATAACGGACAGCGGCAACTTCACTCATTGCGACGTAAGCGAAAAAACCTTTGAAACGGCAGCTTATCTTAGGAAAAGCGGCGCGGACGTAAATAAAATTAATTATAATATGTATGCCCGTCAACCTAAAGCGCGCGCGCTTTTATATGCGAAGGTTATGGGCGGTATGCGGTTCGCTTTGAACGATAAACTTGCTTTTATAATAACAACGCAAGACGATTTGCGAAAATTTGCCGCAGATAAAAGCCTTACGGAGGGATTTGTTGACTTCCCTTTAACCATAGACGGAGTAGAGGTTTCCATATCTTTAATGGAAGTCAAAAAACGTCAGTATAAAATTTCCATGAGGAGCAAAGGTACGGTTAACGTTAATGCCGTAGCTTCGGCTTTCGGCGGCGGCGGGCACGTGCTTGCAAGCGGTTGCATGATTTTCGGCGAGCTTGAAGAAGTTATCGAACGACTGACCGATGCGGTAAACCGTAATTTATGACGGGTTTTATTGTCGTTAATAAGGCCGTGGGTGTAAGTTCAGCGCAGGAAGTCAATAAAATAAAGCGGCTGACCAATACGCCTTGCGGTCATATGGGTACACTTGACCCTATGGCGAGCGGCGTCCTGCCGGTGGCGGTAGGCAAAGCTTCAAGGTTATTCGATTATTTTTTGGATAAACGCAAAACTTATACGGCTACATTCCGTTTCGGTATAGACAGCGATACTTTGGATACTACGGGAAACGTAATTAAAACAGGCGCGCCGGTTCCGGACGAAAGTACCGTATGTAATGTTTTAGATAATCTTTGCGGTGAAGTTTTGCAGATTCCTCCGCGTTTCAGTGCGAAAAACATAGGCGGAAGGCGTGCGTATCAGATTGCGCGCGAGGGCAAAGAATTTGAATTGCCGCCCAAAAAAGTTATTATTCATTCCGTAAAACTTTTGAAAAAAGTTGACGAAGATTCTTATTCTTTTGAAATAGAATGCGGCGGAGGAACTTATATCCGTTCTATCGCGCGTGATATGGGAAAAATGCTGGGCACGTGTGCCGTAATGAGTTCGCTTGTAAGGACGCGTAGCGGTGCGTTCACTATTGACAAATCCGTTTCTACGGACAGGCTTACGGCGGAAAATATCGGTGATTTTATAATCGCAACCGAAAGCGTTTTGCCTTACGGATGCGTATATCCTTCGGAAAGCGAAGCAAAAAAACTGTTTAACGGATTGACGGTCGAAAGCAAGCTTCCGGACGGAATTTATAAAATATTTTATACAGACGGTTCGTTTTACGGACTTGCCGAAGTAAAACACAGTAATTTAAAGGTTAGGACAAAATTATGTTAGAAATCATCAAGTACAACGAAGACGAGTATGCTTTCCCCTGTCTGCTTGTTTTGGGTTGCTTTGACGGACTGCACATCGGACATGCCGAGCTTCTCAAAAAAGCAAAATTACAGGCCAAAATCAACGGACTTGATTTGGGCGTAATGATGTTTACGAACGGAAAAGGCGGAAGACAGGTGTTTACGTTTGAGGAAAGATTGGAAATTCTCGAACAGTTTAACGTCAAATTCGTGCTTGCCGTTGATTATAACGCCCAGTTCAAAAAGACCACTCCGAAAGAATTTTTGGATGTTCTGGATGCAAAGCTTAATGTAAAAGCTTACATGAGCGGGCGCGACTTCCGTTTCGGTGCAGATGCGAAAGGTAAATCTTCTACCATAAAAAGCTATGCCGAAGACGATGAAAACGGCGTTTGGTTTATGCCCGTCAAAGACGTAACATACGTAGGCGAAAAAGTCAGCACTACGCTTATCAAGCAGTGCATAGAGGGCGGAAACATGGTTAAAGCCGGCGCCCTTCTCGGCAGAAATTACTATGTTACGGGCTTTGTAATAGAGGGCGCCAACAGGGGCAAAAAGCTTTTAAGCTTTCCTACCGTCAACATGCGTTATCCTTCCGACAAGGTCGAGGTAAAAAAGGGTGTGTATAAAGTAAAGTGCATAGTCAGCGGAGAGGAGTTTGTCGGCGTTGCGAGTTACGGTCCGCGCCCTACGTTTGACGAGACAAGCAACGTACTTGAAGCGCATATTTACAACTATGTAGGCGCGCTGTACGGCAGAGCCGTCACCATAGAATTTATCGAGTATATCAGGGATATAGAAAAATTCGATTCGCCCGAAGCGCTTAAAGCACAGCTTAAAGAAGATTTAAAGCGGGCAAAGCAGAAGGTCTGATAAAATAATGTGCCATAAAGAACTGCCGTCGGATTATACCCTTTTCGGCAAAATCGATTTACAAAAGAATAAAACGCAATTTTGGGCAATCCAAAGTATGGCGCTTTTTATTTCGGCTGTAATGATAGTCGCAGGCTGGTTTATAGAAAAGCTTAATATCAACGGTAACGCGGAAGATTTTATTGCTTTGGGCGTATTGGTACTAAGTTATATTGCCTATATAATTTTGCATGAGGCAACTCACGGGCTTGTAATGTATTTATCGGTTAGGGCGAAGCTTAATTTCGGTTTTAAAGGCTGGGCGGCTTACGCGGGCAGCACCGCATATTTCGATAAAAAGCATTATATTTTAATTTCTCTTGCGCCTCTTGTACTGTGGGGAATAATATTCGCTGTTTTAACGGTGTTTTTTCACAGCGGCGTTTGGTTTTGGGTTATATGGCTTCTGCAAACGGGAAATATCGCGGGCGCGGCGGGGGATTTGTTCTGTACGTATAAAATGTTTAAATGTCCGAAAGACATTCTTGTCAACGATACGGGTCTGTCAATGACTGTTTACCGCAAAATGACCGCAGAAGAAATAGCGGAAAGGCAAGGCGGTTTGTCGGAAACTATTAACGGGGAAAATTCTGGTGATTAAATTCGGACCGAGCGGCAACGGAGAAGCTTTTTATTCTTTGGGATACAAACATACGGAAGAAGCGGCGGGGTATTGCAAAAACCTCGGGTTGGACTGCTATGAATATTCCTTCGGCAGAGGTATTATGTTGTCGGAGGGCAAAGCGCAGACAATAGGTCAGGCCTTTAAGGAGTCCGACATCGAAATCAGCGTTCATGCACCGTACTTTATAAACTTCGCCAATCCGGCAGACGAAGCGGCGCAGAAGTCTTATAATTACGTCCTGTCGAGTGCGAAATTTTTAAAACTTTTCGGCGGGAAAAGGGTTGTGTTTCATCCTGCGGCGCAGGGTAAGGCTACGCGTGAAGAAGCAGTACAAAAAACTGCGGACAGACTTAAAATTTTAAGAGATTATATTTATTTGAATAATTTCGACGACCTTTACTTTTGCCCCGAAACTATGGGCAAAATCGCACAGATAGGTACTTTGGAAGAGGTCGTCGGTTTCTGCAAAATCGATAAAATATTTTTGCCGGCCATAGACTTCGGGCACATCAACGCCAGAGAGCAGGGCAGTCTTAAAACGGCGGAAGACTATAAATCGCGTTTGGAATACATGATTTCCGAACTCGGTTATGAAAGAGTTAAGCATTTTCACGTTCATTTTTCCAAAATAATGTACGGGGGAAAAGGCGAGATAAAGCATCTTACTTTTGAAGATATGCAATACGGTCCGGAGTTTGAACCGCTTGCCGTGGCGTTGAAGCAGCTTAAACTGGAACCGTATATAGTAAGCGAAAGCGCGGGTACGCAGGCGGAAGACGCTGTCGAGATGAAACGTGTATATTCGTCTGTTGACATTTAAGTAAAATTCTGGTAATATTTAAGCGGGTGTTTTATGGCTCATACCAACGCAAATAAAATTTACGGGCTTATCAAAGCCGAAGCCGTTTTGACACAGGCTGAAGATTTAAGAAAATATCTTACAGGCATCGAAACGTCGTTCGGCTATGTATTAAGCGATAAAGAAGGAACAACTTTTTATACTGATGCACGCTATCTCGAAGGAGCCGAAAAAGCCCTTAAAAATACCGGAATTTCGGTTGTGCAATTTGTTTCTCCTTTAGAAAATTTGTTAAAAAAGTATAGACAGGTAGCGGTTCCGGTTGGGAAAATGCTGGTACCCGATTATGAAAAATTGAAGTCTACGGGTCTTGAAATCGTAGACAGCTTGCCGGCTTTTACCGCGGCAATGTCAGTTAAAGAAGACTACGAGTCGGCTTATATAAAAAAGGCGTGTGAAATAGCCGATAAAGCGTTTACGGCGCTTTTGGGCGATATTAAAGAGGGCATGACGGAAAACGAAGTTGCGGCGCTGCTTGAATACCTTATGCGCAAATTCGGCGCAAGCGGCACAAGCTTCGCAACAATTGTGGCTTTCGGCGAAAATTCAAGCGTTCCTCACCATGAAACGGGCTTGCGTAAATTAAAATCCGGCGATATAGTACTTATAGATTTCGGTTGCAAATACGGCGGTTACTGTTCGGATTGTACGCGGACGTTTCTTTTCGGCGAAGACGGCAAACACGGCGATTTCAAAAAAGCATACGGACACGTTTTGGAAGCGCATATGCTTGTCAAAGAGAAAGTCGTTTCCGGCATGACGGGAAAGACGGCGGACGCCGTTGCAAGAGACTGTTTGAAAAATTACGGCTTGGACAAACTGTTTACTCATTCGCTCGGGCATGGAATAGGCATTAACGTACACGAATTCCCTTATATTTCGCCTAAAAGCGAAGATATTTTGAAAGACGGTATGGTCTTTTCGGACGAGCCGGGCGTTTACCTTGCGGGAAGCTTCGGGATAAGGATAGAAGATACCGTAACATTGAAAGACGGCAAAATAGTCAGTCTTACCGATTCCGATAAAAAATTAATGATTTTATAAAAAACAAAACGGCATAATAAGGAGTTTTAAATTATGGCATCTATTTTAGCAGGAGATATAAGAAAAGGTTCAACTTTCGAGTATAACGGTAAAGGCGTTTATACCGTAACCGAATTCCAGCACGTAAAACCCGGTAAGGGAGCGGCGTTTGTAAGAACTACGCTTAAAAACGTCGTTACGGGACAAGTTTTGTCGGACATAACGTTTAACCCTACGGCTAAGCTTGAAACCGCACAGGTTGAAACCAAGAAAATGACTTATTCCTATACCGACGGCGAGTTCTATTACTTTATGGATCCGGATACGTTCGATATGATTACTTTGAACTTATCGCAGGTAGAGGAAGCTTTGAAGTTTATAAAAGAAAACGATACCGTTACGGTTAAATCTCTTAACGGCACGGCTTTCTCGGTAGAGCCCGAAAACTTCGTTGAACTTAAAATTACGGAGTGCGAGCCCGGTGTAAAGGGTAACACCGCCACAAACGCAATGAAAAACGCCGTTGTTGAAACCGGCGCGACAATTCAAGTGCCCATGTTCGTCGAAGAAGGCGAGGTTATCCGTATCGATACCCGCACGGGCGAATATATGTCGCGCGTAGGCAAATAAATTTTGAAAGCCGTAATTCAGCGGACGGGTAAGACTTCGCTATCCGTAGACGGCAAATTAATATCGGAAATCCCGTTCGGACTTACGGTATATTTCGGCGTAGAAGTCGGAGATACCGAAAAGCAGGCGGAAGCATTTGCGAAAAAAATAGTGCGGCTCAGGATTTTCGAGGATGAAAACGGTAAAATGAACAAGTCCGTGATCGACGTGAAAGGTGAAATTCTTTTTGTTTCTCAGTTTACGCTTTTAGCGGACTGCTCGCACGGGAACCGTCCTGATTTTATTGCCGCGGAGCGGCCCGAAAAGGCTGAATTGCTTTATGAACGGACTGCCGAATTAATGCGCGGTTACGGCGTGACCGTAAAAACGGGTGTATTCGGCGCGGATATGAAAATCAGTCAATACAATGACGGACCTGTAACAATAGTATACGAAATTTAAATTCAGGGCGAGTTTTCGCCCTGATTCTTTCTTCAAAACAATATGCATATTATCAGACATTTTTTAACGGTATGCCGGCACAGACGTACTGTGAGAAAGCTTTGTTTTAAGTGCGGACTTATAAGACAGGGGCTTTTTCACGATATTTCAAAATTCAGCCCCGCAGAGTTTTTCCCGGGAGCAAAGTACTATCAGGGTTATCGCAGTCCTCAGGCAAAAGAGCGCGAGGAGCTGGGTTATTCTCCCGCCTGGCTACATCACAAGGGCAGGAACAAGCATCACTTCGAGTACTGGACGGACTTTGCGGACGGCAGGAGGGTGTTTGTTGAAATGCCGGCAAAGTATCTTGCGGAAATGATTTGCGACAGGATAGCCGCCTGCAAAATTTATTTAAAAGATAAATATTCAGACGATAAACCCATTGAGTACTTTGAAAGTAAAACCGACAAGGAGGGGATGAATTCTTCGACTTGCGAAAAATTGCGTTATTTTTTGAAAATGCTTAAAGAGGAAGGGGAAAAACAAACCTTTAAATCGCTTAAACGCTACATTAAAGATAATAAAAAAGCTACCCGCTGAGCGGGTAGTTTTTTTACTTCGTTCTGGAAATGCTGATGTTGTCCGCTTTGCGGTTTCTCAGTTCTTTTACGGGATGTTCGCTGTCCTGATACCTGTAATCCTGACCGAGTCTTTCAATAGCCTTCTTTATAACAAGATGCGACGCATTCTTTTCGGGGTCGCCCGACATATACTTTTGATAATCGAAATATCTGTGACCGTCGGGTATTTTCCTTATGTCTTTGAAGTCGCGTATTATTTCCGTATTGTCTGCGGTCATTTTTACGGTGTCTTGCAATACTTTTCTGATATATTCTTTATTGCCGCCGAGTTTTAAAAGTTGAGGGAATTCCCCTGTCCCGCATACGGATTCAAACGTTTTGTTTTCATACTTCTTTAAAAGCTTTGCTGCGGTTTTTAAGTGGGCAATTTCCATTTTGTAATGCTCTGTCCAAATTTTCTTTATGCTTTCGTCACGCTCGTCCTGCATTGCCGAGTAGTAAAGCCAGCATTCGCAATATTCATGCATTACCCACTGTTCCAGCCAAGTGAGATTGGGGTCTTTAAGGCTTTCGTATTGCGTAACGTGCGCTTCTTCTATCATTGCGATTTCCGCGTAAAGTTTGCGTCCCAAATCGTTTTTATACCACTGGGCTATGTTCATATAATAGTTCATCGTTTGTTGTTCCGCCGCGGTTATTGTGCTTGCAACAAGTTTCGTATATAAATCCGCTTTTTCCGCCGTCATGTGGGGAGATACGTCGTCGGAAGGATACCTGTGTTCGGCTACGGTAGGTCTGCCGGGCATTATTTCGGTGAATTTTCCTACCAGCATATCAGCGTCTTCGTTTTTGTCCATTTTTAGAAGATTTGCATAACGGTAGAGGTGGTCAAAATCCTCCAGTAAGGCAAAATTCAAAGCCTGAATGTTGTTGACGTCTGTTTCATGCCTTGCAAGGACCGCCGTTAAATCAACTGCAAGCTGTTCGTATGCTATCGTTGTTTCCAAAATGCTTTCGTTTAAAGGTTTTAAACAGCTTATGCGCTTTTGCTGCTGCTGTTCCTGCCTGCGTACTACGGCAAGTGCGGACAGAATTTCGGGTTCGCTGCAGTGCCTTGCAAATTGATGCATAAACCATTGCGATTCGAATTCGGTTCCGTTCATCAAAATTACGCGCGTCTTGGTGTAGGGCGACGTTTTGGCTTTATTATAGCTTTTGGGATACATTTTTTTCAGCGGTAAAAAACTGTTTTCAAGACTTTTTGATTTTTCTTTAATAGGGTTCATGTATTGCCTCCGTATAGTTTATTACCATACGAAAAAATTTTTATTCCCCGATTGTAAAACGCTTTTCTTTTTTAAGCGTTTATGATATATTTAATACACGCAGGTGTCGCCTAGCGGTATGGCGT